>DJOC01000056.1:30563-31877 GCA_002439555.1 Caryophanales bacterium UBA6448
GAGGTGTGAGTATGAAAAAAGATGACATTAAATTAGAGGAAGGTTATGAAACTTTTAGTGAAGGACCTAAATTTGAATTTCCAAGAGAAATATTTTCTCTTACAAAAGAAAGTGAAGATTTATTAAAAGATAATAAAGACAATAAAGCAAAAAATACTGATTTTGAAAGCCTTTTATTAGAACTAAATAAACAAGTTTCTGATGCTGACACTTCAGTAGCGGCTTTAGTATCTCAAAAAGAGGAATTAAATAACCGTAAATTACAAATCGAGGAAGACGAGAAAAAATTATCAAATGAAAGATTTAGTTTTGAACAAGAAATGAAAAATGAAAAGCAAAAATTGAATGATGCTAAAATTGATTTTGAACAAGAAAAGACTAAAATCTATGCTGATATAGATTTCAAAAGACAAGAAGTTATTAATTCTAAAAATGAGTTTGAAAAATATCGTGTTGAACAAATGAATCTAATTGAAAAGAATAAAACTCAACTCGAAGATAATTATGCTAAATTTGAAAAAATAGTTAGAACATTTATATCTAAAATGAATAATAAAGGTGAATAATGCCACAAAAAAATGACGATGTATTTGAACTAAATTTTGATGATTTTAATACGGGATTATTAGAAAAAAATTTAGAGGAAAAAGGTACTAATGAGTTTTTAAATTATTATATTAAGTTAAATAGCGATTTAGAGCAAAAGAAAAAAGATTTAGAAAAAGATAAAGAAGAGTTTGCAAGTAAAATTAAAAAAGAGATAGACAAACTTAATCAAAAAAAAGCAAAATTAACCAAAGATTATGAAAAAATGAAAAAAGAACTATTTGATTATGAGGACTATCTTGATGATTATAAAGAAAGATTAGAAAAGGCCCAAAAAACTTTTTATGAATATCAAAAAAATGAAATTTCTAAAATAACTAAAGAGAAAGAAAAACTTGCAAAAATGCAAAATGAAACTGAAAAGAGTTCAAAACAAATTAATAAAAATTATAATTCTTTAAAAGAAATAGTAAATAAATTTGAGGGAACTGTAAATAAAGCTAAAAAATAATTTGCTTTTTTTTTGTAAATATTTAACAAGATATTTGACTATACGAAAAAAAAAGGGTAATATAAAGTTGTATATGTTATTCATAAGAGTGATTATAAATACATAAAGATATAATGAAAGCATCTATTTTATAGATGGTGTGGTGAAAGTATGAAATATATTAAAATAAATGGTGGTAAACCACTTCAAGGGGAAATCTCTATCGGGGGAGCAAAAAATAGTGCAGTTGCTTTAATACCTGCGGCCCTTCTTGCAAA
>DJOC01000056.1:32038-38133 GCA_002439555.1 Caryophanales bacterium UBA6448
TTTATCTAATAAACTTCGTGCATCTTATTATTTTATGGGAGTACTTCTTGCAAAATTTAAAAAAGTAGAAATATTTTTTCCGGGAGGATGTAATATAGGTCAAAGACCAATTGATTTACATTTAAAAGGTTTTGAGGCTTTAGGGGCAAAAATAACTCACGATGAAGATACTCATAAATATACTTTGGAGGCTAAAAATTTAAAAGGTACTAGAATTAATTTGGATTTTGCATCAGTTGGAGCAACAATTAATATTATGTTTGCGGCAAGTATGGCTGAAGGCGTAACTACAATTAGTAATGCCGCTAAGGAAATTGAAATAATAAATATTGCCGAGTTTTTAAATAAAATGGGTGCCAAAATTGAAGGTGCAGGAACAAGTGTTATCACTATCGAAGGTGTTAAAAAACTTGATGGTGCAAACATTGATGTTATACCGGATAGAATTGAGGCAGGAACATATTTAATGATTGGTGCAATGATTGGAAATAATTTAGCAGTAAGTGGAGTTATTCCAAGTCAAATCGAAGCATTATTTGATAAATTTGATGATATGGGAATTAAATATCTAATCGATGGTAATAAGGTAACAATTTCTAAATGTGAAAATATAAAGCCAATTAATATAAAAACTCTTGTATACCCAGGATTCCCTACTGATTTAGGACAACCTATTTCTGTTTTACTTACCCAAGCAAATGGAACATCTTATTTCGAGGAAACAATTTGGGAAAATAGAATGCAGCATGTTAAATATTTAAATAAAATGGGTGCTAATATTACTCTTCAAGATAACTCTCATTCAATAATAATTGGCCCATCAAAATTAAATGGTTGTGAAATAAACGCTACAGATTTAAGAGGAGGAGCCGCTTTAGTAATGGCAGGATTAATTGCAAGTGGTACAACAAAAATAAAAAATATCGAATATATTTTAAGAGGCTATGAAAATCTTGTTAAAAAGCTAAAACAAGTTGGCGCGGACATAGAAATTATAGATGAAGATTAAGCGAAGATATAAGTTAATTTTAATAATATTATTCGCAGTAATCTTAATAATATCATTATATTTTATTTTAAATAAGAAAAAAGAGGTTATTTCTCTATCAATTGGTGATTATATATCAATGAATAAAATGAATTATTTCTATAATAAAACCTATGATAATCTTTATTCCAAAGATGCTATTTGTAAAGAAATAAAAGAGCAATATTTAACAAGTGATACACTTTTAGAAAAGATAACTAATAATGAAGATAATATTCAGTATTATATAAAAAATGCTAATTTTATAAATATTAATGTAGGAAATTATGAACTTAATAATTATAAAGAATTAAATGAAGAAATAACTTTAGAATATTTAAATAATATGTATGATGTTTTGTTTCAAATAACAAAAATAAATAAAGCAAATATAAATTTAATAAACATATATGATGACAAAGGTGATTTTAAATTTATTAATAAAAAGTTATCAGAATATAGTAAAAAATTTAAGATAAATTATGTTGATTTAAATAAACTTGATAAATCTTACTTTACATATTTTGATGATAAAGTATACATAAATAGCAAAGGAATGTATAAAATTAATGAAATTTTAACAAAAAATTCTTGATAAGTTTGAAATATATGATATAATACTAAAGAAGTTAAAAGGAGAGGAAAAATAATTATGAAAGCAAATATACATCCTGAAATGAAAGAAGCTACAGTAAAATGTGCGTGTGGTGAAACATTTAACGTTTTATCAACAAAAGAAAATATCAATGTTGAAGTATGTAGTAAATGTCATCCATTCTACACAGGAACTCAAGCAAAAGCAAAGAAAACAGGAAATGTAGAAAAATTTAATCGTAAATATGGATTAAATGAACAAAAGACAGCATAGTTTTTTGTTTTTTTATGATATAATATAGGTGGTGATAAATTTGAAGGTATATATAGGAACAGATCATAGAGGTGTAGAAACTCAAGATAAGATAGTAAATTACTTAAAAGATTTAGGAATTGATATAAATATAAGTAAATTAAAACATAATGATAATGATGATTATCCAGATTTTGCATTTGATGTTTGTCATAGTGTTATAGAAAGTCCTAACAGTTTAGGTATATTAATATGTGGAACAGGAATTGGTATGAGTATTGCAGCTAATAAAGTAAAAGGTATTAGAGCTGCAAGATGTGTTAATACTGATGATGCCTTTTTTGCAAGAAATCATAACGATAGTAATGTGCTATGCATAAGTAGTAATAATGACATTAATAATATTTATGAAATTGTTGATACTTTTTTAAATACTAAAACCTCTGAAGAGGAAAGACATCATAAAAGAGTTCAAAAAATCATAAATTATGAAAATGGTGAATATAATGAATTATAAAGTGTTAATTTATGTATTAATGCTTTTTGTATCTATTTTTGCTTTAAGCGGAATAAATTTTACAGGTTTTTTTAAGATTAAACACGAACTTGAGGCGAAAATATTTGTAATGCTTACATCGTTTGGTCTTGCTTATGTTTCTGCAGAATTTTTTATAAAATTAATTGAATTATTTTAAGGAAAATATGGATAAAGAAAATAAAATTATAATTATTTTGTTATTAGTTATAGGTTTATTAATAGGAAGTTTAAATAAAAGTACTTCCTATTTTTTTAATAATGAAACAAAAAATATTGTGATAAAAGAAACTTCTGATCCAATGGAGGATTATTTAATCGGGGTAATTGCTTGTGAAATGCCAGCGTCATTTAACGAGGAAACATTAAAAAGTCAGGCAATTGCCTCGAGAACTTATGCTTACTATCTAAAAAGTAAAAATATAGAACCAACCAATGATACTAAGACCCAATGCTTAATTACTAAAGAAAAAATGCTAAGTATTTGGAAAGATGACTTTGATACTTATTATGATAAAATAAAATCTGCAGTAGAAAGTACTAAAAATTTAGTATTAAAATATGATGGAAAGGTTATTCCTGCATACTATTTTTCAATGAGTAATGGCTACACCGAAAATAGTGCATCCGTATTTAGTGAAAGTTACCCTTATTTACAAAGCGTTTCATCAGAATATGAAAAGGAAAATAGAAACTTTCAAAAAGAAATAACAATTACAAAAGCGGAATTTTGCAATAAGTTAGGAATAACTTGTAATGATATAATTATTAGTAATATAAAAAGAAATAGTACAAATAGAGTTGATAGTATTTTAATTAATGATAAATCATTTACTGGTATTGAAGTTAGAAAGTTACTTGGACTTCGCTCTACAGATTTTATTATAAAAATAAATGAAAATGATGTAAATATCACAACTTATGGTTATGGACACGGAGTAGGTATGAGTCAGTATGGTGCTAATTATTTAGCAAATCTTGGTTTTAATTACGAATATATATTAAAATATTATTATAAAGATGTAATTATTTCTAGTATAAATTAATTTTTTTTGTTCATACTTCTTTATAGGAGGAATGAATGAAGAAAATGAAGTTAAGAAAATATGTGTTACCTATAGTTTATGTGCTTATAATATTTGTTACTTTTGTAAGTGTATCACTTATTAATAACCATCTTTTTAAAAATGTTACAAATTATAATTATTCTAAATCAATTATGAAAGATGTAACTGAAAATGTTTTAAGTGAAATATTACCAGATAAATTTGAAAGACCATATTTAAGTGAAAATGTAAAATTATTATCAGGTTTTTATAGTAAAGATTATGATGATGAATCACAAAAAAACTCGTTAATAGTTTATCAAAATACTTATATGCCCTCTTCGGGAACATTTTATGCATCTCAAGATGAGTTTGATGCAGTAAGCGTTTATGATGGCAAAGTAAAAAGCATTAAAAAAGATGAAATGCTCGGAGATACTGTGGAAGTGCAACATTCAGATAACTTAACAACAATTTATTATTCTTTAAAAGATGTTACTGTAAGAGAAAATGATGATATCAAAAAAGGTACAATTATTGGTAAGGCTACCTCAAATAACTTGGTAACAGATAAAAATGTACTATTTATCGAAGTATATTTAAAAGGTAAACAAATAGATCCTGAAAAATTTTATGAATTAAATCCAAATGAAGTCAAATAATATAATATATTTTTATGAAAATAATGTTATAGTAAGATTTAATGATGATATTTATTATTTAAAATTAAATGAAAATATTCTTAACAATGGAATAATCTTAAATAAAGATAAGTTTATAAAAGAATATAATGAATTTACCAAAGAAAACAAACTAAAAAAATTTATTAATAATAAAATGATAGTTATAATTCAAAGCAACATATCAGTTAATGATATTAAGATGTTATCGATTATTTTCGAAGAACTTGGAATTAAAATTATAAAAATTATAAAAGATATTACTTTACTTAATGTAAGAAAAAATATATCTTATTTAATAGGAAATAGCAAATTAAGATTATATTTTATAAATAAATATAACAAAAAAGTAACAATAAATTTAAATACTTTCCAAATTAGTTATAATGAAATTGTTTATATAATTCAAAATTATATTAAAGAAAGTTTATTTATATTAAGTAGTAATGATGACCTTATTAATAAACTATTAAAAAACAAATCTTATTATTTAATAAATAATTACATAAAATTTTTATTTGATGAAGTTAGGTAATTGCTTGTCATATAGCATAAATACGCCGAAAAATGTCGAATTTTGTATTTCGATTTAAATTGATATAGGGTAAAACTTGTGTTAAATTTAAATAGAAGGAAGGTGTAAAAATGAAAGGACAAGTTAAATGGTTCAATAATGAGAAAGGGTATGGTTTTATCCATTGTGATAATTTATCAGATATTTTTGTTCATTATTCAGTAATCAAAAAAGATGGATATCGTTCATTAAATGAAGGAGATATTGTAAGTTTTAGACTTATTGAAACATCAAAAGGTTTACAAGCAAAAGATGTAGAAACCTTAAATTTAACTACTGTATAGTAGTTTTTTTTTAGAATATGTGGTATTATTGTTATAGGAGAGTGATGAATTTGAAAATAAGTATTAGAGGAGATAAGATTGTAGTTACTAAAGCAATAAAAGATTATGTAAATGAGAAGTTAGAGAGATTAAATAAATATTTTAAGAATAGTGAAGATATAAAATGTAATGTAATTATTAGGGTTAAAAATAACCTTCAGACAGTGGAGGTTTCAATACCAACATCTAAATTTAATATAAGATGTGAGGAAGCAAGCGAGGATTTATATGCCTCAATAGATATGATTATTGATAAACTTGAAAGAATGATTAGAAAAAATAAAACAAGACTTAATAATCATTATAAAAATGTTCCTTCTTTTGAAATGAATTTAGAGTATGAAGAAACAATAAATGAAGAACCAGATAAAATTGTTAAAAGAAAGAATCTTGATACAAAACCTATGGATGAAGATGAAGCAATTATGCAAATGGAACTTTTAAATCACGATTTCTTTACATTTAAAAATATTAATGAAGAATGTGTATCAGTTTTATATAAAAGAAAAGATGGTTCTTTAGGTATTATTAATGTTAAATAGGCTTTTAGCCTTTTTTTTATGGAAGTTATTTGATATAATTTAACTTGAAGGTGAATATATATGGGAATATTAAAAAAATTATTAGACAGCGAATATAAAGAATTAAAAAGGTTTGACAAATTAGCAGATGAAATTATCTCTTTAGAAGGTACTATGGCTAATTTAAAGGATGAAGACTTTAAAAAGAAAACAAATGAATTTAAAGATAGACTTTCTAAAGGTGAAACTTTGGATGATATTTTAGTTGAGGCTTTTGCCCTTGCTAGAGAAGCGTGTTATAGAGGTATTGGTGAAAAACCATTTAAAGTTCAAATTATTGGTGGACTTGCTATTCATTATGGCAATATAGCGGAAATGAAAACAGGTGAAGGTAAAACCCTTACTACTGTACTTCCAGCCTATGTAAATTCTTTAACTGGCAAAGGTGTTCACGTAGTTACAACAAATGAATATCTTTCTGATAGAAATGCAAATTGGATGAAACCTATTTATGACCTTTTAGGGGTAAGTGTTGGTGTTAA
>DJOC01000056.1:38227-41054 GCA_002439555.1 Caryophanales bacterium UBA6448
TCAACAAACAATGAAATTGGTTTTGATTATTTAAGAGATAATATGGTTGTAAATAAAGAAGATAGAGTACAAAGACCACTTAACTATTGTATTATTGATGAAGTTGATAGTATTTTAATTGATGAAGCAAGAACTCCCCTTATTATAAGTGGTGGTAAGGCTAATTCAAATAGTCTTTATATTGAAGCAAATAGAGCAGTTAAAAATTTAAAAGAGGATGAAGACTATACTGTTGACTTAAAAACTAAAAGTGTTTCTCTTACTGAAGAGGGAAGTAAAAAAATTGAAAAGCTTCTTAATATAAAAAATCTTTATGATATTGATAATGCTGGCCTTGTACATCATTTAAATCAAGCTTTAAAGGCAAATTATGCTTTTGCTAAAGATGTTGATTATGTTGTTTCTGATGGGCAAGTTATTATAGTAGATCAATTTACAGGAAGACTTATGCAAGGAAGACAATATTCTGATGGTCTTCATCAAGCAATCGAGGCTAAAGAAGGTGTAACAATCAATGTTGAAACCAAGACAATGGCTACGATAACATTCCAAAATTTATTTAGAATGTATAATAAGTTATCAGGTATGACAGGTACAGCAAAAACTGAAGAAGAGGAATTTAGAAATATTTATAATATGTATGTTATATGTATTCCAACAAATAAACCAGTAATTCGTGAGGACCTTCCAGACCTTGTATATGCCACAGAAAAAGGAAAGTATAAAGCAATTATAAATACAGTTAAAGAAATTCATTCAAAAGGTCAACCAATCCTTATTGGTACAATATCTGTAGAATCAAATGAACATTTAAGTGGACTTTTGAAAAAAGCTGGTCTTCCTCATGAAGTATTAAATGCGAAAAATCATGAAAGAGAGGCAGAAATAATTGCTAAAGCCGGTGAAAAAGGAGCTATTACTCTTGCTACAAATATGGCAGGTCGTGGTACAGATATTAAGCTTGGCGAAGGTGTTAAAGAACTTGGCGGATTATGTGTAATTGGCACTGAAAGACACGAATCTCGAAGAATAGATAATCAGCTTCGTGGTAGAGCAGGTCGTCAAGGCGATCCAGGTATGAGTCAATTTTTTGTTTCTTTCGAAGACGACTTAATGCGTAGATTTGGTACTGATAGAATTAAGACTATGCTTCAATCACTTGGTGTTGATGATGATATGGCAATTCGTAGTAAGACACTTACTAAAAGTATTGAAACCGCTCAAAAGAGGGTTGAGGGTAATAACTATGATATAAGAAAGAGTCTTCTTGATTATGATAATGTTTTAAATGAACAAAGAGAAATTATTTATAATAAGAGAAATGAAATCATTGATAACGAATCAATATCACAAACTGTTATAGATACTTTTAAAGAAACAATTAATGTTTTATGTGAAAACCATATTGCTCCTGAAGGTCATTTAACTGAAAATGATAAATCCGAGATAGTGGAGTATGTTAATACAAACTTCTTAAAAAAACAAAATCTTAAAGTCGAAGATATAATTGACTTAAAAGATAAAGATGTTCCAGAATATATTTCTTCACTTGTTATTAAAGATTATGAAGAAAAGGTAAAAGGTCTTCCTGTTAGAAATGAATTTGAAAGAGCAATATCACTTAGAGTAATTGATTCAAACTGGGTTGAACATATGAATACTATGGAACATTTAAAAGAGGGTATTGGTCTTCGTGGTTATAGTCAAACTAATCCAGTTCAAGCCTATACAATGGAAGGTTTCGAATTATTTGATAGATTATTAGATAAGATAGATAATGATATTTCAATATTCCTTTTAAAGGCAGAAATTAGACAAAATACTGAAATGAAACAAACTATTAAAGGAAGTGCTAATGATGGCAAGGAAAAAATTAAGAGTACTCCGAAAAAAGTTACTAAAATAGGTAGAAATGATCCGTGTCCATGTGGAAGCGGCAAGAAGTATAAACAATGCTGTGGTAAATAGCATAAAATTACTATTATTTACTACCTAAAATATTTTCCTATAATCTATTAAAATAGGGATTAAACAAAGAGTCATCATAAAACTAAATGATGATTCTTTTTTATAAATAAATAGGAGTTTTTTAATGGAAGAAAAAAATAATATAGTAATATATCAGTTAGAAGATGGTAAAACAAAAATAGATGTAAAACTTGAAGACGAAACAGTATGGCTATCACAACAACAAATGGCAGAATTGTTTTCGGCATCTAGAACAAATATTATTGAACATATAAATAATATTTATGATGAAGAAGAATTGGATAAGAATTCAACATGTCAAAATTTCCGACAAGTTCGAATTGAAGGTAATAGCACAGTAAATAGAGAGATTCCATATTACAATTTAGATATGATTATTTCTTTAGGATATAGAATAAAATCAAAAGTTGCAACAAATTTTAGAAAGTGGGCAACCGAAAGATTAAAGGAATATATGATTAAAGGCTTTACTATGGATGATGAAAGACTTAAAGGCAACGGTGGCGCTAATTATTGGAAAGAATTACTTGCTAGAATTAAAGATACCATATATTAATTAACTAAAAATTTGTACAGGGAGGATGAGCATGAATAATAAATTGATTGGAAATGAAAAAAATATTTTATTTTACAATGATGAAGAAGGTAATACGAAAGTAGAAGTGCTTTTAGAAAATGAAGATGTTTGGCTAAATACAGAAGCATTAGCAGTACTTTTTAATGTTAAACGACCAGCAATTACAAAACATATAAATAATATTTATGAAGATGAAGAACTTGAAGAAGGTACCACATGTTCCAAAATGGAACATATGGGTAACAATGGGAAACAAACATA
>DJOC01000056.1:41142-42662 GCA_002439555.1 Caryophanales bacterium UBA6448
AAAGCAATTAAATTTAGGACTTGGGCAAATAAAATAATTAAAGATTATATGGTTCAAGGATTTGCACTTAATGATGAAAGATTTTTAAAAGCAAGAAAATCCGATCTAGAGTATTTCAAAAGGTTACTTGAAAGAATTAAATTAATTCGTACAAGCGAGAGAATGTTTTATCAAAAAATTACTGATATATTTGCAGAATGTTCTATTGATTATGATAAAGATAGTGATACAGCAATAACCTTTTATAAAACTATTCAAAATAAATTTCATTATGCAATTACTGGAAACACTGCTGCTGAAATAGTTTATAATAGAGTGGATTCTAAAAAAGAAAATATGGGACTTACTACTTGGGAAAATTCACCTGATGGAAAAATTTTGAAATCTGATGTAATTATTGCCAAGAACTATTTAAATGAACAAGAAATTAAAAATTTAAATAATTTAGTAAACTTATTTTTGGATATTGCTGAAAATAATGCAGAAAGAAAAATAACCATGTATATGGAAGATTGGAAAAATGAAGTAGAAAATGCCCTAAAAATTTTCCATTATGAAGTTTTAGAAGGAAAAGGAAAAATTTCACATAAACAAGCAGTCGAAAAAGCGGAAAATGAATATGAAAAATATAAAGTTATACAGGATAAAAATTATGTGTCAGATTTTGATAGACTGTTAAGTGAAACAAAGCAAATTGAAAACCAATAAATTTCACATTAATCTATTAAAATATAATTAAGGTGTTGTCATAAATCAAAATGACAATACTTTTTTTATGTGTTAATGATGACAAAAAGTATAGTATATTATTTGTAGGTTATAATATGAAGAATAAAGAAAAATATATAAATGATGTTGAAAAAAGATTTAATGGTAGTGCAAAAGAAATATTATTACAGCAAATAGACTCATTTTATGATGATACTCAAAAAATAGAGAAAACTAAATATAATGTTGGCGATGATGTCAAATTAAAAAAAGATACATTTATTCACGGCATTTTTGATGAACTAGATAATTTTGACTTTACTATTAATAATGGATTTATAGCTACTGATTTTACTGATGTACCAAGACCTAATAAGATATGTAACAGTGTTGGAATGTGGAATATAAAAGAAGATACAACTTTAAAAGAATATATTGAAATGTATAGTGGTTTTACTACTACTTATTCATTAGGAAGAGGTGCAAACTCAAAGACTAATAGTTTACTTATTCCATATCATAAATTTGATGAAATAACAGAGAAAATTAATAATGATCCCAATATATGGTCATATACTGGAGAGCAAGCTAAAGAAGTTAGATTTTAGTATCTGATAAAAGACAAATTGCTTTTATTTTAAATATGAATTCAGAATATGCTAGAAAAATGGCATACAATGATGTATGTAATTTAGATGGAAAAGTTATAATTGGAAATAAATATTAAAGTTGAAAAATTGTATATAAGAATAATTTAGTGGGAATAATTGATAAAATATGCTACATTATAAATGGTGAGAATATGAAAAAAA
>DJOC01000056.1:42755-76582 GCA_002439555.1 Caryophanales bacterium UBA6448
GAAAATTGTCGCAGTGAACTATTTAGCTATGATATAGCAACTTGCAAAAGTGCGTGGAGAAGCACTACATGTTATGCAGTCGATTTAGATTCTGATAAAATGTTAAAAGTTTACAAAGATTCACATACTAATACCCCAAGATATGAAGTTGGAACATATACAATTACTGATGATAATGTTTACCATTATGAGTATTGGTACTATAGCGAAAATGGTGAAAAAATGATTTCTTCAGATGATATTAAAATATTATGCGAAAAAAACAGTGATTGTAGTGGAAATATTTCAAAAACAAAGAATCTTTTAGATGATACTTTTTTTTATTCAAGCTGTGAATAATAAAGATATTTTTAAATTTATAGTAAGTAGACAACTCTACTTATTTTTTATATAATTATTAATAATAAGAGGTTGATATGAAAAAGGAAATTAAAGATTCCATTATTTTAGGATTATCATTATTTTCAATAATATTTGGTGCAGGAAATATTATATTTTCTACGTATGTTGGTGCTTACAGTGGTACTAAATGGCCTTTATCTCTTATCTTCTTTTTAATTGGTGATGTCTTCTTAGTGGGGCTTGGCTTATATGCATTTATAAAAAATGATAATGATGAAGAAAAAGTATTTAACAAAATAGGAGATATACCCTCAAAAATTTTAAGAGTATTTATGTTAGCATGTTTGGGACCTTTAATTGCAATTCCTAGAACTTGTGCGGTTAGCTTTGAAATGCTTAATTTTAATAATATGATTATTTTCTCAATTATATATTTTATTTTAGTATTTGTATTTTCCTTTAAATCAACATCAGTAATTGATACACTTGGTAAATACTTAACACCTATTTTAATTATTTTCATATGTATATTTTTACTTATTGGTGTAAATGCAAGTAAAGGTCCCTTAGTAACAAATGTTTCTAATTTAGATTCTATAAAAGAGGGACTAAATATGGGTTATCAAACACTAGATCTTTTATGTGTAAGTTCCCTTTCAATGATGATGTATACTTATCTAAAGAAAACTAATTATAAAAAAATGCAAAGAAAGAAAATATTAGTAACCTCTTCGATTATTGCAATACTTTGTTTAATTATAGTTTATGTTGGTCTAATCTTTATAGGAGCCTCTTTTGGGAAAAACATAAATGCAAATCAAGGTGCTTTACTTAAAGAAATTTCAAATTCTGTTTTAAATGATAAAGGTATAATTTTAAATGTTGCAGTGCTTTTAGCATCCTTTACTACGGGAGTTGGTTTAACAAGCGCGGTAGCCACAAACTATGAAAAATTAACTAAATTAAGTTATAAAACTTGGGTTATTATAATTACACTTGTAAGTTTATTTATAGCAAATTTAGGTCTTGAAAAAATTATTAATATTGCATCACCAATACTTAATATAATTTATCCTATAGTTATTATTTTAATAGTATTTTCTATCTTTAATATTCAAAATAAAAATGTTTATTTATTGAGCATTTTAAGTACATTTATTATTTCAATATTAAAACTTTTATACAATATAACGAGTTTTCCACATTTTATTTCAAGATTACCTTTATATAATGTAAATTTAGAATGGTTGGTAGTTGCTATAATTTTTGGTATAATAGGTATGTTTATAAAAAATAAGGAGCAAAAATGAATGATTTATCTATAATTATTGATGGTGTAAAATTCAACTTTCGTGTTGGCTTACTTGTGAAAAAGCAAAAACAGGTTTTAGTTGAATGTAATCCAGATTATGATTTTGTAGTTTTACCTGGTGGAAGAGTTAAGACTTTAGAAAGTAGTGAAGAAGCTTTAATAAGAGAAATTAATGAAGAAATGAAAATTGATTTAACTAATTATAATTTAGAATTTATAGGTATTGATGAAAACTTTTTTAAACTTGATAATATTAAATATCACGAATTATATTTTATTTACAAAATTGAAATAGATGAAAATAATGATATTTTTAAAGATGGTATGAATAATTATGATTCTAAAGCTAATTACTATAAGTGGGTTAATATATTAGATTTAAAAGAGGTTAATTTACTTCCAAAATCTTTAATAAATATAATCGATAGTAATGGTATACATCATAGTATTCAAAAAGATTGATAAGGAGGAAAAATGAAGAAAGATAGAGAAAAATTTTTATGTGCAATCTACATTTTAATTAGAAATGATAAAAATGAGATTTTACTTCAAAGAAGGCAAGGTACTAAACTATGGCCTGGATTTTTAGCATTACCTGCAGGACATGTTGATGAGGGTGAAAATGTATATGAAGCATTTGTAAGAGAAGCAAAAGAGGAACTTGGAATTGATGTAGCTAAAAATGATATTGTAAATACTTTTGTTATAAATAGAAAAAATAAATCACTACCATCATATTTTGATGTTTATTTTGAAATAAATCATTATGAAGGTGATATTAAAATTATGGAACCTGATAAGTGTAAAGAACTTGTGTGGTCTGATATAAATAGCTTACCTTTTGATATGATTGATTTTGAAAAAAGAGCTATTGAAAAATATTTAAATAATGTATTTTTTGATTGCGATTATGCAAATAATGAAATAACAATTGAGGATGTTAAATAGTTTTACCTAAATTCTAAAAATATTTGCTAGTAAAAATATAAAGAGTTTAGTACTATTTACCTAGATGGAAGAAATGAAACTTAATAAAAATATTGAACAGTTAAGAAAAAAATATAATTTTACACAAGCGGTTTCAGCAGAAAAATTAAATGTAACTAGGTAAACTATTTCTAATTGGGAACAAGGTGTTACTTACCCTAATCCTGAACAACTTTTAACACTATCTAAAATATTTAATATAAGTGTTGATGAACTTTTGGCAAATGAAAAGATTAGATCTAATAAATTAAACATCAAATATATACCTTTGTATGTAGGTATCATTTTCTCAATAATTAGTTTAGTTATATCTTACTCACTTAATAGATTTAAAAACATAGAAATATTTTTTATAACTATATTTGGATTTATTGTGGGTTATCTAACTGGTAATTTAATTAAAGTATTAGTAAATAGAAAATAATATTTATTAATACTTTTTTTGATGATATAATGTTTTTGTGGTGAATGTAAATGTTAGAAATAGTTTTTAGTGATTCTGAAAAATTATTATTAGAAAGAAGTAATTTATTTAATAAAGAAGATATTTTAAGTTTAACATTTCTATTATCTATGGGAAAACTTGATGATTTTGAACATCAAACAAAAAGGGTTATTGGTGATATAGAGGTAAATATTCCAAGTGAAATAAGTAAATTAAATAACAAGGTTAAAGATTATGAAAATATTAGAATATGGTATGCAAGTAATGTTAATGAAGATTATTTATCAATGATGTATGTAGTTTACTTATGTAGTGATAAGAATATTGAAGTTGTTGATGGTTATCAAAGAAATGGTATTACAGGCTATGCTGATGATGAAATAAAAGATTTAGTTAAGGAGAGTCGAGTTTTAACAAAAGAGGAAATAGGGGAATATATTTTAAAATGGAATAAAATCTATGATAAAAATACAGAAGTTAGATTTTTAAATAATGGTGAAATAATAAATGAATCTTATGAGTACTTTGATAACGCAATTCTTGATAAATTATCCTCTTTAGGAGAATCAAAAGAATGGTCTTTTATAGGAAATTGTATGGCTAATAATCTTAAAAATTTTGCAATGTGTGTATTTTACAAAAGCAGAGTAGATTATTTGAAAAGTATAGGTAAAATTGTGGTAACTAAAATAGTTACTGAAAAAAATATGATTGGTGAAGATAGAACTATTAACTACATTAAAGTTAAAGAAGATAAATAGAACATATTTTGTTTTAAAGAATTAAACAAATTATCAACATGTATATTTAGAAAGGAGAGACATAAATGAATAATATTACTATTTTAGGAGGAGGAGTACTTGGAACTCAAATAGCTTTCCAGTGTGCATATACTGGTAAGAATGTTACAATTTGGCTTCGTAGTGAAGATAGTAAAACAAGAACTATTCCTAAACTTGAAAATTTAAAAGAAACTTATATTAAAGAAATTAATTTAATGTCTGAAAATGGTTATGAATTACCGGGTTTAAAAATAAGTGATAAGTTTGATAAAGAAAATTCATTATCTAGGGTAAATGAAGCATTTAATAATATAAAAATCGAGTTAGATTTAAAAAACTCTTTAGAGGGTGCTGACCTAGTAATTGAAAGTATGAGTGAAAATATTGAGGCAAAAAAAGATGTTTATACAAAAATAAATAAACTTTTAAGTGAAAATACAATTGTTGTTTCAAATTCTTCGACTATGCTCCCAAGTAAATTAGTGAAATATTTAGATAAGAAAGAAAACTTTTTAGCACTTCATTTTGCTAACTCAATTTGGAAGAATAATACAGCAGAGGTAATGAAACAAAAATATACAAGTGATGAATCCTTTGAAAAAGTAATAGATTTTGCTAAAAGTATTAATATGATCGCTTTACCGCTTTATAAAGAAAAGTCTGGTTACTTATTAAATTCAATGTTAATACCATTTTTGTTTTCTGCACTTGATTTACTGGCAAATGAAATATCCGATGTGGAAAGTATTGATTTGGCTTGGAAAAAAGGTACAGGTTCACCCGAGGGACCATTTGAAATACTTGATGTTATAGGACTTAAAACAGCTTATGAAATCGTTTCAATGTATTTAAAAGTCCCATCATTTTTAGCACCATATAATTTTAAAGCAATTGCTAAACTTTTGCAAAAATATATTGATGAAGGAAAACTTGGTAAGTCTACAAAAGAGGGTTTCTATAAATATAATTAAGATGTCATAAAAAGATATCTTTTTTTATTGACAAGTGTTTAAAATACACATATAATTTAAAGTGTAAGAATTACACAAGGAGGGTATATGTTATATTTCAAAAAAGAAGAAGATGGGGTACATAAATATGAGGTATCATTTGATAAAAATGAGGTTTCATCATTACTTGAGGAGGTAAAAACAAAATGCAGTACAATAAAGCGTTTTGAGTATGAAGAAGTTCAGTTACCTGGTTTATCAGAAAGAATATATAGGCAAAATCAAAGTGATGAAAGTGAAATTAGATTTTTTTCTCAAAAACTTGTAGGGTATCGTGAATATAATGATTTTTATTCTCCTGTAGAGGATGTTTATCATTATTCATATTATGAATATACTTATTCACCTTTGGCATCTATCATAAATGGCTTATTAAATGATAATCCTATGGTAATTGATAAAATATTTAATCCAGAAAATGTTCATAGATTTAATTTTGATAATGAGATAGAAATTATGAAAAAAGAAATAGATAAAATACCGAATGATAAAATTAAGGAGAAAATAGATAAGTTAAATGAACTTAATGATTTATTAAAATTTGCTAGTCTTAATTCTGGACAAAGAGATGAAGATGAATATTATAAAGGATTACAAAGCCTTATCAAATTCGAACTTGTCAGTATTTTACCTTATGAAATCAAAGAAAAATATGAAACATTTTACAGTAGAACTTTGAAAAAATGTAAATAGTTTGTCTAATATTGTATATGACTATTTTTGAATATAAAAACATATGTTACTCTAATAATAAGAGGTGCAATATGAATAAACTATTTGGTGTTAAATATTCAAATAAAAGTAAGTTTATCTTTTTAAAAGATTTATTATTATTTTTTATATTCTACTGCATAGTTGGTTGGATTTATGAAGAATTAGTATTTATGATTGAATTTAATACTCTTTGTAATAGGGGTGCATTGTTTGGACCTTGGCTTCCTATATATGGATTTGGTGGACTTATTATAATTGGTATATTTTATAGATTCAAAGATAAGAAAGTTAAAATAGGATGGTTAAATATTAGACCAATAATACTGTTTTTTGAATCAGTGGTATTTGCTACTTTAGTGGAACTTATTTCTACATATATAATGGATTTAACTGGAGGAAACTTTAAAAGTTTATGGGATTATAGCGATGAACTACTAAATTTTCAGGGTAGAATTGCCCTTATACCAGATTTAAAATTTGGTATTGTCGCTTTAGTGGGAATATATTTAATTCAGCCTTTATTAGTTAAATTTGTGACATTGAAAGATCAAAAAAAAGTAAATATTGTTTTTATTGTATTATCGGTTTTATTTTTTGCAGATGTTATTGCAAGATATTGGCTAGGACCTAATTTTAAAGGCTAACAATATCTTTTTTTTAATTTGTATGATATACTATTTTTGTAAAAAGGGACTAAAGGAGATTTATGCAAATTGAAAGAGGATTTCAAAATAATTATGGTCAAAATTTTCCAAACATAGTTAATGTAGGCTTTTCTTCACTTAATGAATTAAGACTCTTTTTAGGAAAGCTTATTACGGAAACTAAAAAAGAAAATAACAATTTTGCTACAGCAAAGGGTGATTATGATGGAATATTTTTGTATCAAATGCCAAGTATTCACGATGAAGATTATGCATATAGAATATATAGAGATTTTGAAAAATACAAGTATCGTAGACATTATGATGATAAGTTAATTTCCTTTTTACAATCTAAACAACATTTAGTGAAGAATGTAGATTTTCCTGTAGGAGTTGTTACAGTTGAAAATGAAGTAATCGGGCAAATTATATATTTATATAAAAATAGTCAAACTATATTTAGTTATTTAAATTCAATAAAGGGAAATAATAAATTTGAAAAAGTATACTATGATTTATTACTCAAAGTATTAAATATATTAAAATTATTATATGAAAATGATATATTTTATGTAGATATTCATCCAAATAATTTTTTGATTGTTGATGGAGCTATAAAAATAATTGATTTTGAAAATCATTCAATAGATAATAGTAATGATAAAGAAAAATATTTTATGCATAATCTATGCTACATAATTAAACTGATTAATAGATACTTTGAAATTGATTGCGATATAAAAAGAGAAGATAGTTTTGAGGTCGTTTATCAAAAAGTTAGAGAAAAAGTTTTATAAGAAAGGAAAAATTATGAAAGAAAAATTAAATAGTTTAAAAGAAAGATTAGAAGTTATTGGGAGGTCACTTTGACATCTCTAAAATAAATGCTGAAATACAGGAGTTAAAAAATAAAACTTTGGAGGAAGGATTTTATAATGATCCAGTAAAATCCACAGAAGTTTTAACATCCCTTAGTAGAAAACAAAAAGAGGTAAAAGAATATAACTCCTTAAATGAGGAGATTAGTGATGATCTAGAGCTTATTGAGTTAGTAACTGATGAAGAAATTATGAGTTTATCAAAAAGAATTGAAGATTTAGAATATGACACGTATTTTAAGGGAGAATTTGATAGTCTTAATTGTTATTTAGAAATTCATCCAGGAGCCGGTGGAACAGAAAGCTGTGATTTTGCAAATATGCTTCTTGAGATGTATGAAAAGTTTTGTGAAAAAAATAAATTTAAATATGAAGTTATTTATCTTCAAAAAGGTGAAGAAGCAGGCGTTAAGTCCGTTAATATTAAAATATCTTCGGAAAATGCCTATGGTCTTTTGAAATATGAAAGTGGTGTTCATAGACTTGTAAGAATATCTCCGTTTGATTCGAATTCTCGTAGACATACTTCATTTGCCTCAGTAAATGTAACTCCTGAAATTAAAAAGAATATTGATATTGAAATAAATGAAAATGATTTAAAGATTGATGTATATCATTCTTCGGGTGCTGGAGGACAAAGCGTTAATACAAGTAACTCCGCGGTAAGAATAACCCATCTTCCATCGAAGATTGTGGTAGCGGTTCAAAATGAAAGAAGTCAACTTCGTAATAAAGAGATTGCTATGGAAATTTTGAAAAATAAGTTATATTTATTAGAACTTGAAAAGAAAGAATCACTAACTAATAAACTTAAAAATAATGATAGTATAAATTTTGGTAGTCAAATTCGAAGTTATATTTTAGAACCTTACAAACTTGTTAAAGATTATCGTACAAATTTTGAAAGTAATGATCCAGAAAGTATTTTAAATGGAGAAATTATGAATATGCTTATTTACAATGTTAAGGAAATGAAATGAATAAAGATATTCTAGTTAATAAATTAAATCCTTTAGAAAAAGACTTTATACCAGAGAATTTAGTAAAAGTCCAGTTAATTGAAACACCAAAATTAAAAGATGGTATGCTAACATTTTTAGATGAAGAAGCTTATCAGATGTTTTTGCTTTTCCGCCTTGAGGGACTATATAATGGTGTGAATATGATTGTAGATTCTGGTTATAGACCTTATGAATATCAAAAATATATATTAAAATATAATTTATTAAAAAAAGGATTGTCTGCCTATAAAATGGTAGCATTACCAGGACAATCTGAACATCAAACTGGTCTTGCATTAGATTTTGCTTTAATTATAAATAATATTTATGTTGATAATTTTGATGATTCGTTTAAAGAGGTAAAGTGGATACACGAAAATGCATATAAATATGGTTTTATTTTAAGGTATCCCAAAGGTAAAGAGGACACAACCGGTTTTTCTTATGAATATTGGCATTTAAGGTATGTAGGTAAAGAAGTATCATACTATATGCATAATGAAAATATTAGTACTTTGGAAGAATATCATTTACTAAATTATACAAAAAAATAAAAAAGTACTTGTAAAACAAAAATAATTTGGTATTATATTAATCGTATGAATAATGTAATTGAATTTTTAAAATCTAAAATATCAAATGAAGACACAGTTATTGTGGCTTGTTCTGGTGGACCAGATTCTATGTGTCTTTTAGATATCGTAAAATCAGTAACAAATAATATTGTTGTAGCTTGTGTTAATCATAATGTTAGAGAAAGTTCTAAAGAGGAATTTGAATATGTTAGGGGTTTCGCAAATAAAAATAATCTAAAGTTCGAAGGCGTGGAACTTACATTTAATACACTTGCTAACTTTGAATGTAATGCTAGAAATAAAAGATATGAATTTTTTAATGAACTTCTTGAAAAGTATCAAGCAAAATATATTTTAACTGCTCACCACGGTGATGATTTAATTGAAACTATACTTATGCGTTTAACAAGAGGATCTAAATTATCTGGCTACATTGGAATTAAAAAGGAAAACAACAAATATTTAAGGCCTCTATTATATGTTACTAAAAAAGATATTATAAAGTATTTAGATAACAAACAAATTAAATATTTTATTGATGAAACTAATAATAGTGATGAACACCGAAGAAATCGTTATCGAAAAAATATTATTCCATTTTTAAAGAAAGAAGATAAAAATATTCATTTAAAATATTTAAAATTTAGTGAGGAACTCGAAGAATATGACGACTTTATTAACGGTTATATAAAAAAACTAAATGTTATTAAGAATAGTACTATTAACTTGGAAGTATTAAAAAAAGAGAAACCATTTATTCGAAGAAAAACTATTGAATATTTAATTAAAAATATCCAAAAAAATGATATTTTAGAAATTAATGATAATACTTTAATGGAAATATTAAAAATTGCTGAATCTAAAAAAAGTAATGTTAAAATTAATTTAAATAATGGTTATATTGCCCAAAAAAAATATAATGAATTAGTTATTAAAAAAGAACTTCTTCAAGATAATTATTCTATAGAATTTGATAATTACTTTGAAAATGATGAATATATTATTCGTAAAGTCTCTGAATATGATGGTAATAGTAATTTCGTTTTGAGACTTGATTTAACAAAAGTTAAACTTCCCCTTATAATTAGGACAAGAAAAACTGGTGATAAAATGCAAGTTAAAAATCTTGGAACTAAAAAAGTTAAAGATATACTTATTAATGAAAAGATTGATATTGATAAAAGAAAAAATATTCCTATTGTAATTGATAGTAAAAATAATATATTATGGTTACCTGGAATTAAAAAAAGTAAATTTGATGTAGGAAAAAATGAAAAGTGTGATATAATACTTTTATGCGAAAGGAAATGATGAAATGAAAAATGCAAAGAAAACTTCTTTTATAAAATTATTAGGACCATATTTAGTAATGGGAATGATAATTGGAATTATAATGGTTGTTCTTAATTTACAAGGAATGACTGTTAACAATTTATCAACAGGAAAATTACTTACTGCTTTAGAAAATAACGAAGTAAAAGAAATTGTAATTACTCCGAAAAGTAGTGAATCAATTTATTATGTTGAAGGAAAATTATCTTCATATAAAGATGGTGAATCATTTAAAACTAAAGTAGTTGAGGATGAAATACCACAAATTATTGAATATGTTCAAAAAAATAAAATTGAAAAATATGATACTAACAAAGATCCGGGATCTAGTGCATTATTATATATTGTAGTAAATGTCTTACCAATTATTATAGTAGTAATGGTTGCATACTCACTATTTAATAAACTTGCTAGTTCAAATAAAAATTCAATGGATTTTGGTAGAAGTAAAGCAAGATTAAGTGATGATAAAGATAAGAAGTCATTTAAAGATGTTGCTGGACTTAAAGAGGAAAAGGAGGAAGTTGAAGAATTAATTGACTTTCTTAAAAATCCTAAAAAGTTCCAAAATATGGGGGCTAGAATACCAAAGGGTGTTTTACTTGTAGGTCCTCCGGGAACTGGTAAAACTTTACTTGCTAAAGCTATCGCTGGCGAAGCAAATGTCCCATTTTTCTATATAAGTGGTTCAGATTTTGTTGAATTATTCGTTGGTGTTGGTGCATCAAGAGTTAGAGATATGTTTAAAGAAGCTAAAAGAAATGCACCTTGTTTAATCTTTATTGATGAAATAGATGCTGTTGGTCGTCAAAGAGGAACTGGTCTTGGTGGTGGACACGATGAAAGAGAACAAACATTAAATCAACTTCTTACAGAAATGGATGGATTTGGTGCTAATGAAGGTATCATTATTATCGCTGCAACAAATAGACCGGATGTATTAGACCCTGCATTACTTAGACCAGGAAGATTTGATAGACAAGTTACTGTTAGTCTTCCAGATTCAAATGAAAGAGAAGCAATATTAAAAGTTCACGCAAAAAATAAAATATTAGATAAGTCAATAAAATTATCAGCGATTGCTGCAAGAACGCCAGGTTTTAGTGGAGCAGATTTGGAAAACTTACTTAATGAAGCTGCATTGCTTGCTGTTCGTCGTAATAAAGATAAAATTACTATTGATGAAATTGATGAAGCCACAGATAGAGTACTTCTTGGACCTGCAAAAACTACAAGAAAGATTACTGATAAAGAGAAGAAAATTGTTTCATTACACGAAGCAGGACATGCTGTTATTGGCCTTAAAAATGAATATGCGGAAGTAGTTCATAAAATTACTATTATTCCTCGTGGAATGGCTGGTGGTTATACTATGATGCTTCCTAAAGAAGAAAATTTATCTATAATGACTAAAAATGAATTATTAGGAAGAATTACTGGTTTACTTGGTGGCCGTGTTAGTGAAGAACACTTCTTACATGAAATGAGTACAGGTGCTTCTGATGACTTTAAAAAAGCCACTGCTATTGCAAGAAGTATGGTTACTGAATATGGTATGAGTGAACTTGGACCAATGCAATATGAAGAAAGAGAAAAAAATGTTTTTCTTGGTAGAGATTATGCTAAGAGTAAAGATTTCTCTGATCAAGTTGCATTAGAAATTGATCGAGCAACAAGAAAAATTATTGATGAATGTTATGAAAAGGCTAAAAAGATTGTTGCTGATAATGAAGCACTAATTATGTTGCTTTCAGATGCTTTGATGAAATATGAAACTCTTAATAAAGAACAAATAGATTATATTGTTGAAAATGGAACTATTCCATCTGAAGAAGTTTTTGAAAAAACATCTGATGATGCAAAGATTAAAACAATTGATGAATTAAAAGAAATAGCAAAAGAAAAGAAAATAAAAAATTATACAAAAATGACAAAGACTGAACTTGAAGAAGCTATAAAAGAAAGCGGGGAAGAATAATATGTTAGAAACTATTTTATTAGTGGTATCCGTACTTCTTATTGTTATAGTATTATTACAAAGCAATAAAGCATCTGATGCTGGAAATATTATTACCGGTGGAAATGAAGCATTATTTAAGAATATGAAAGAACGTGGAGCAGAACTTTTTATAAGTAGATTAACTCTTGCTTTAGGTATTGTATTCTTTATAATATCATTTATATTATTTTTGAAATAAGGAGGGAAACCTTCTTTTTTATTGATATTTTTTTATCTGTGTGTTATTATTTTTTTAGAAAGAATTGAGATTATGAAAAAAATTATAACAATAATATTTGATGGATTTGGAATGAAAGAAAGTGACTATGGTAATGCAATTATTAATGCAAATATGGTTAATTTTAATAAGTTCTACAATGAAAATCCCCATACAACACTTTTTGCTAGTGGACACTATGTAGGACTTCACGATGGCCAGTTTGGTAATAGCGAAATTGGCCATCAAACTATAGGAGCGGGGAGACTTATTAAAAGTAGAGAAGTCTTAACTGATGAATATTTAGATAATCTATATTTAAATGATGATGATAATATTCAAAAGTTAAAAGGATTAACATCAAAAGCTGTTCATTTAATGGGCCTTGCAAGTGATGGTAATGTGCATGCGGGTATTGATGATTTCTTAAAAATGTATGAGTATTTAGTTAAAATAGGGTTTACAAAAATATTTTTTCATTTAATAACAGATGGCCGTGATACTGATTGTAGGGCAGCGTATAATTACATATCCCTAATTGAAAAAAATATTCAAAAAAATAAAGTTGGCTCTATAGCAAGTATATGTGGTAGATATTATGCAATGGATCGTGATAAAAATTATGATAGAACTAAAATATATTATGATTTAGTTACAAAAGGTAGAGGCACAGAAATAATTAATATAGAAAATGCTTTAAAAGCAAGTTATGATAAAGGTATTACCGATGAATTTTTAAGACCTATGGTTATTAATAGAGAAGGAACTATCAAAGATGGTGATGTTCTAATGTGGATGAATTATCGTTCTGACAGAAGTAAACAAATATTACTTGCTTTAACTAACCCTAAATTTGCAGAATTTGATGTTACATTAATGCCTAATCTTGAAGTATTTACTTTCTTTAATCACGACAAACAAATAAAAGCCAATGTGCTTATAAATGAACCTAATATTGATAATAGTTTAGGAATATACTTATCAAAACTAGGTATGACTCAAGCAAGAATTGCCGAAAGTGAAAAATATCCTCATGTAACATATTTTTTTGATGAAGGCTATGAAGGAAAACTCGAAGGTGTTGATAAATTCCACATTCCATCTCCAGATGTTGCTACTTATGATTTAAAACCTGAAATGAGTGCTGTAAGCGTAACTAAAAAGGTTATTAATGCGATAGAACAAGACTATGATTTTATTTTAGTTAATTTTGCAAATCCTGATATGGTAGGTCATACAGGAAATATGGAAGCAACAACTAAAGCGTGTATGGCACTTGATATTTGCTTTAGTAAAATATTACAGGTCGCTGAGGATAATTTTTATACGGTAATTCTTTTAGCAGACCATGGTAACGCTGATACTATGCTTTATGAAGATGGCACTCCTTGTACAACTCATAGTTATGAAAAAGTTCCATTTGTAATAAATGACCCAAAAGTAAAGTTGAAAGAAGGCGGAGATTTAACAAATGTTGCACCAACTATACTTGATTATATGGACATAAGTATACCTAGCGAAATGACTAGTTACTCATTAATTGAAAGTGAAGAATAATATCTTCATTTTTTTATATGATGTTTAATACATTATATATATTTTTTTAAAGGTTGGTTTAAAAATTGTTAAAAATATATAGTAAGTTTATTTTCATTTTATTTAAAATAATGCTTGCATTTATATGGATGAAACATATATATATTGTTGCAACTTTTTTATTTTTTAAAAAAATGTAAAAAAACACTTGCATTTGGGAGTTACTTTATGATAATATTGTTTATGTATGACTGCTGTGATGTGCGAGGTTGCTGATACACTAGGAATAGTTGGTAAATATATTTTATAGTTTATCGGGTAATTTGTACGGAGCAAGCCTATATTTAATATAGACGAAAGGAGAAAAAAATGACAAAACAAGAAATTCGTATTACTTTAAAAGCATATGACCACAGAATACTTGATGTAGCTGCTGGAAAAATATGTGAAACAGTAAAAAGAACTGGGGGGGAAATATCTGGACCAGTACCTCTACCTACTGAAATTGAAAAATTTACAGTATTAAGAGCTGTTCATAAATATAAAGATTCTCGTGAACAATTTGAAAGAAGAACTCACAAGAGACTTATTGATATTAAAAACCCAAGCAAAGAAACAGTTGATGCGCTATCTCATTTAGATTTACCAAGTGGCGTTCAAATCAATATTAAATTATAAGAAAAGGAAGGAAAGAAAAAATGAAAGGAATCTTAGGACGTAAAGTTGGAATGACTAGCGTATTTACTAAAGATGGTAAACTAATCCCTGTTACAGTTGTTGAAGTTTTACCAAATAAAGTAATGCAAGTTAAAACTGTTGAAAAAGATGGTTATAATGCAATCCAACTTGGCGCAATTGACAAAAAAGCTAGTAGAGCCAATAAGGCTGAAATCGGAAGTGCAAAAAAAGCAAATACAACTCCTAAGCGCTTCTTAAAAGAAATAAGAGATTATGAAGGCTCTTATAATATAGGAGATGAGATTACTGCAGATTTATTTACTGTTGGAGAAATAGTTGATGTAACTGGAACCACAAAAGGTAAAGGATTTGCTGGTGTTATTAAAAGACACAATCAATCAAGAGGACCTATGGGACATGGTTCACATTATCATAGAAGACCAGGTTCACTTGGAACAATGCTTCCAAAAAGAGTTCTAAAAGGTAAAAAACTTGCAGGACATATGGGAGTTGAAACAGTTACAATTCAAAACCTTGAAATCATCGAAACAAATACTAATGAAAATTATATTTTAATTAGTGGTAATGTTCCTGGTGCTAAAAATTCAATCGTTTTAATTAAAACTGCAATCAAAGGTAACAAAAAAGTTAATCCAAAGGAAATTATTAGTTATGAAGAATCTGTAGTAGATGCTGAAGAAGTGGTAACTCCTGTAGAAACTGAAACAGTTACTGAAGTAAAGGAAGACAAGTAGTCTTTTAAAGGAGGATAAAAATGACAAAGTTAAGTATTAATAATTTAAAAGGCGAAAAAGTTAGTGATATTACTTTAAATTCAGAAGTTTTCGGAATTGAAGTTAATGAACTTGCTATGAAGAAAATGGTTAGACTTCAACTTAATGCTTCAAGACAAGGAACAGCTAAAGTAAAAACTAGAAGTGAAGTATCAGGTGGTGGAAGAAAGCCATGGAAACAAAAAGGTACTGGTAGAGCAAGACAAGGATCTATTCGTGCTGCTCAATGGAGAAAAGGTGGAATCGTATTTGGACCTACTCCAAGAGATTATTCATTTAAAATTAACCGTAAAGAAAGAGTTCTAGCATTAAAGAGCGCTTTAGTTAGTAAATTAAATGAAAAGAAATTAATGGTTATTGATAACCTTAAATTAGATAATTTTAAAACAAAAACAGGTGTTGAATTATTAAATAATTTAAAACTTGATGGAAAAGTATTATTTGTTGCTAGTGAAGAAGCAGAAAACTTATATATGGCAACAAGAAACTTAAGTAATGTACTTGTATTATTCCCAGATGAAATCAATGTTTATGATATTCTAAATGCTGATTACATTGTATTTGATGAAGCAAGTATTAAAATGGTAGAGGAGGCACTTAAATAATGAGACATTATTCTGAAATTATAATTGCACCAGTAGTTACTGAAAAAAGTATGACATTAAGAAGCGAAAATGTTTATACATTTAAAGTTGCTAAAGATGCTACTAAAACTGAAATTAAAAAAGCTATTGAAGATGCTTTTAAAGTAGAAGTTAAAAGTGTTAATACTCTAAACACTAAATCTAAAAAAAGAAGAGTTGGAAAGTATCAAGGAAGAACAAAAACTTACAAAAAAGCAATGGTAACATTAAAAGATGGTTCTTCTATAGAACTTTAGTAGAAAGGAGAAATTATGGCTATAAGACATTATAAACCAGTTACAAATGGTAGAAGAGGCATGAGTACTCTTGTTAATGAAGAAATTACAACAAAATCTCCTACTAAAGGATTACTTGGAAAAGTTAAAAAAACTGGTGGTAGAAATAATCAAGGTAAAATGACTGTTAGACACATCGGTGGTGGAGCTAAAAGAAAATATCGTGTAATCGATTTTAAGAGAAATAAAATTGGTGTTACAGGTAGAGTTGCAACTATTGAATATGATCCAAATAGAACAGCAAATATTGCTTTAATTAATTACAAAGATGGAGAAAAAAGATATATTATTGCTCCAAAAGATTTAAAAGTAGGCGCTATAATTGAAAATGGTGAAAATGCTGATATTAAAGTTGGTAATGCATTACCACTAAAAAATATTCCAGTAGGTACACTTGTTCATTGTATAGAACTTAAACCTGGCAAAGGTGCTGAAATTTGTCGTAGTGCTGGTGCATCTGCTCAAATTCTTGGTAGAGAAGATAAATATGTTCTTCTTAGACTTCAATCTGGAGAAACAAGAAAAGTTCTTGATAGATGTATGGCAACAATCGGTGTTGTTGGTAATGAAGATGCTAACCTAGTTAATATTGGTAAAGCTGGTAGAACTAGATATCTTGGAATTAGACCTACAAACCGTGGTTCTGTAATGAACCCTAACGATCACCCACATGGTGGTGGAGAAGGACGTGCTCCAATTGGTAGAAAGAGTCCGATGACTCCTTGGGGTAAACCTGCTCTTGGTGTTAAAACTAGAAAACCTAAAAAGGCATCTAGTAAACTTATTATAAGTAGGAAGACTAAATAGGGAGGAATAATGGCAAGAAGTTTAAAAAAAGGTGCTTTCGTTGATGATAGCATTATGAAAAAAATTAATAAATTAAATGAAGAAAATAAAAAATCAGTAGTAAAAACTTGGTCAAGAAGAAGTACTATTTATCCTGAATTTGTAGGACATACAATTGCAGTTCATAATGGTAAAGATTTTATACCTGTATACATTACTGAAGAAATGGTTGGTCATAAATTAGGAGAGTTCTCACAAACTCGTAAATTTACAGGCCACGCTGGAAATAAGTAGGAGGTAACATGGAAACTTATGCAAAACATAATACTGCAATGATTAAACCTAGACTTGCAAGAATGACTATGGATTTAATTCGTGGAAAAGATGTTGAAACTGCAAGAGGAATTCTTGAAAATACTAATACTAAAGCTAGTAGAATGATTTTAAAAGTTTTAAACTCAGCAGCAGCAAATGCAGTAAATAATAATGGTGCTAATGAAAGTGATTTAGTTATTAGTAAATGTTTTATTAATCCAGGACCAATCTACAAGAGAATTCAATTCGCATCAAGAGGAAATGTTGATAGACACGATAAAAGAACAAGTCATATTGTTATATATGTTACTGATAATAAGGAGGCTAAATAATTATGGGACAAAAAGTTAATCCTATAGGATATCGTATTGGTGTTAATAAAGATTGGGATTCTCGTTGGTATGCTGAAAAAGATTACTCAACTAAATTAATTAACGATATCAAAATAAGAGAATACATTGAAAAAAATCTTAAAAGTGCTTCTATATCTAAAGTAGTAATTGAAAGAAGAAAAAATAAAGTTGAACTTACAATTTATACTGCAAGACCTGGTGTTATAATTGGCCGTGGTGGAGAAGATATTGAAAAACTTAGAAAGAAAATTTCTAAACTTGTTAATGAAGAAATTTATATTAACATAGTTGAAGAAAAGAACCCTGATTTAAATGCTCAACTTGTTGCAGATAATATAGCAATGCAAATTGAAGCTCGTGCACCATTTAGAAGTGTTCAAAAAAGAGCTATCAGAAATACAATGAAAGCTGGAGCTAAAGGTATTAAAACTGCTGTATCAGGTAGACTTGGTGGAGCTGAAATGGCTAGAACTGAAGGTTATACTGAAGGTACAGTTCCATTACATACAATCAGAGCTGATGTAGATTATGCTACTAGTGAAGCAAATACAATCTACGGAAAAATCGGAGTTAAAGTATGGATTTATAAAGATGAAATACTTAAAACTAGAAATGTTAAGAAGGGAGAGATGAAAGATGTTAATGCCAAAAAGAACTAAATATCGTAAAAGTCATAGATTAAGTTATGAAGGCAAAGCAAAAGGAAATCTTACCCTAACTAATGGTGAATTTGGCCTTATGGCTATGGAAGGCGGATGGATTTCTGCTAGACAAATTGAAGCTGCACGTATTGCAATGACTCGTTATATGAAACGTGGTGGTAAAGTATATATCAATATTTTCCCACATATGCCAAGAACTAGAAAACCTCTAGAAACTAGACAAGGTAAAGGTAAAGGTAACGTTGAAGAATGGGTAGCTGTTGTAAAACAAGGAAAGATCATGTTTGAAATTAGTGATGTTTCTGAAGAAATCGCTAGAGAAGCTTTAAGACTTGCTTCTCATAAGCTTTCAATCAAAACTAAATTTGTTATGAAGGAGAGTGAAACTCTTGGAAATTAATGAAATAAGAAAATTAAGTAATGAAGATATTAAAAAGAAGATCGTAGAAGATAAAGAAGAACTATTCAAAAATAGATTAGCTCAATCTTCTGGAACTTTAGAAAAACCTGTAGTTTTAAGACAACTTCGTAAAGAAATTGCAAGACTTAAAACTGTATTAACAGAAAGAGAAATGGATGGTGAAAAATAATGGAAAAAGCAAAACAAGAATTAATTGGTAAAGTTGTTAGCGATAAAAACGATAAAACAATTACTGTTTTAGTAGAAACTTATAAAAAACATCCATTATATGGTAAAAGAGTTAAATATTCTAAAAAATATGCTGCTCATGATGAAAAGAATGAAGCAAAAGTAGGAGATACAGTTAGAATTTCAATGACTAGACCTTTATCAAAAACTAAAAGATATGAATTAGTTGAAGTTGTTGAAAAAGCTGTAATTTTATAGGAGGTAATATTATGGTAATGCAAGAAAGTAGATTAAAAGTTGCTGATAACTCTGGTGCAAGAGAACTTTTAGTTATCCGTGTTATGGGTGGAAGTAAAGTTAAAAGTGCTAATATCGGTGATGTAATCGTTGGTACTGTTAAAAAAGCTATACCTAATAGTCCTGTAAAAGAAGGTAAAGTTGTAAAAGCAGTTATAGTAAGAACTGTTCAAGGTGTTAGAAGAAAAGATGGAAGTTATATTAAATTTGATGACAATGCTTGCGTATTAATCAAAGATGATAAAACTCCAATTGGTACAAGAGTTCTAGGCCCAGTTGCTAGAGAACTTCGTGAAAAAGAATATCACAAGATTGTATCACTTGCACCTGAGGTTTTATAGGAGGATATATGAAAGTTAAAGTAGGAGATAAAGTATTAGTTATTGCTGGAAAAGACAAAGGTAAAGAAGGCAAAGTAATTAAAACTTATAAAAAATTAGATAAAGTTGTTGTAGAAGGCTTAAATATGGTTAAGAAACATTCTAAACCTAGAACTACTGAAGACAAAGGTGGAATATTTGATATTGAAGCACCTATTCATGTATCTAATGTAAAAGTTATAAACAATAATAAAGAAGAAAAAGCTAAAGTAGTTAAATCTGAAGAAAAGAAAGAAACTTCAAAAAAGAAAACTACTAGCAAAAAGGAAGCAAAGTAGGTGAATTATGAGTAATTTTAAAACTTTATATGAAAAAGAAATTAAAAATAGTTTAATGAAGGAATATAATTATACTACTGTAATGCAAGTTCCTAAAATCACTAAAATCGTAATTAATATGGGTGTTGGTGAAGGTGCTAATGATTCTAAATTCATTGATGCTGCAGTAAAAGATTTAACTTTAATTGCTGGTCAAAAACCTGTAGTTACTAAAGCTCATAAATCAATTGCTGGTTTTAAATTAAGAGAGGGACAACCTATTGGTGTTAAAGTAACTCTTCGTGGTGAAAATATGTATGCTTTCTTAGAAAAATTAATTAAGATTGCACTTCCTCGTGTTAGAGATTTCAGAGGTGTATCACCAAAAAGTTTTGATGGTAAAGGAAACTTTACTATGGGAGTTAAAGAACAACTTATATTCCCTGAAATAAATTATGACGATGTTTTAAAAGTTAGAGGAATGGATATTGTTATTGTTACAACTGCAAAATCTAATGATGAAGCACGTTCATTACTAAAAGCATTTGGAATGCCTTTTAGAGGATAAGGAGAGTAAAATATGGCAAAAACAAGTATGATTGTAAAAAATAATCGTAAACCTAAATTTCAAGTTAGAGCTTATACTAGATGCAAAAGATGTGGTAGACCTCACGGTGTACTAAGAAAATTTGGATTATGTCGTATTTGCTTCAGAGAACTTGCTAATAAAGGACAAATTCCAGGCGTTAAGAAGTCTAGTTGGTAGAAAGGAGATATAATAATGTTTGTACAAGATAAAATAGCAGATATGCTAACAAGAATAAGAAATGCAAATCAAATGAGATACACTGAAGTTGAAGTTGAAGGAACTAAAATGACTAAAGGTATCGCTGAAATTCTTAAAAATGAAGGTTATATCGCTGATTACAAATATACAAAAAATAGTAATGGTGATAAAATGACTTTAACTTTAAAATATGGAAATAAAAAAGAAAGAGTTATTACTGGATTAAAAAGAATTAGTAAATCAGGCTTAAGAGTTTATGCTCAAGCAGATAAACTTCCTAGAGTATTAAATGGTTTAGGAATTGCAATTATATCTACTTCTAAAGGCTTAATGACTGATAAAGAAGCTAGAGAAAAAGGGTTAGGAGGTGAAGTACTTGCCTATATTTGGTAAGTAGTCTATGAGTAGAATTGGTAATAGAAAACTAACTATCCCTGAAGGTGTAACAGTTTCATTTAATGATGGTATTGTTACTGTAAAAGGAGCTAAAGGACAGTTAACTCTTCCTGTTAGTCCTTTAGTTAAAGTAGTTATTGAAGGTAATGAAATTACTACTGAAAAAGTTAAAGATACTAAAGAAGCAAATATTCTTTCAGGAACAACAAATTCAAATATCAATAATATGTTAATTGGTGTTAGCACTGGTTATACAAAAGATTTAGAGGCTGTTGGTGTAGGATACCGTTTCAGTGTATCAGGAAATAAAATTGTTGTATCTGCTGGATACTCACATACAATTGATGTTGTAGTACCTAGTGGTATAACTGTTACAAGTCCATCAAATACAGAACTTTCTATTAGTGGATTTGATAAACAAAAAGTTTCTGAATTTGCGGCAAATATTCGTAAAATTCGTGAACCAGAACCTTATAAAGGTAAAGGAATACGTTATAAAGGCGAACATATCCGTCGTAAAGAAGGAAAGAAAGCGGCTAAGTAAAGGAGTAAAATGTTATGAATAGTAAAGAAAAAAGAGAAGCTAGATTAAGAAGACATACAAGAGTTAGAAAAAGTATTTCTGGAACACCTGAAGTACCTAGACTAAATGTATTTAGATCTAATAAAGCTATTTATGCTCAAGTTATTGATGACACAAAAGGTGAAACTTTAGTTAGCTCATCAACTCTTGAACTTAAAATTAGAAATGGTGGTAATATTGAAGCAGCAGCTGCTGTAGGAAAAGATATTGCTGAAAAATGTAAAAAAGCAAAAATTAATAAAGTAGTATTTGACCGTGGTGGATTCTTATATCATGGAAGAGTAGCAGCTTTAGCTGATGCAGCAAGAGAAGCTGGATTAGAGTTTTAAGGAGGCATTATGGCAAAAGATTTTGATAAACAAAAAAATAATTTATTAGAAGAAAAAGTTATTAATATAGGAAGAGTAACAAAAGTTACTCAAGGTGGAAGACATTTTAGATTTTCTGCAACTGTAGCTGTTGGTAATCGTAAAGGTTTAATTGGTATTGGAACTGGTAAAGCAAATGAAGTTCCTGAAGCAATTAAAAAAGCATTACAAGCCGCTAATAAAAATGTTGTAAAAATTTCCCTTGTTGATAATAGAACAATACCTCACGAAGCAACTTATAAAGTTGGTAGAGCAGTAGTTTTATTAAAACCTGCTAAAGAAGGTCGTGGAATTATCGCTGGTGGAGCAGCAAGAGCAGTTCTTGAACTTGCTGGTGTTAAAGACATCGTTGCTAAATCTTTAGGAAGTAATACTCAAGTTAATGTTGCAAAAGCTACTTTAGGTGCGCTTACAATGCAAAGAACTAAGGAACATATTGCTGAACTTAGATCAAAGAAAGTTGAGGAATTATAATGAGATTAGAAAATTTACCAAAAACTAGCGAAATGAAAGCTAGAAAAAGAGTTGGTAGAGGCCCAGGAAGTGGAATGGGTAAAACTTCAACTCGTGGAGAAAACGGACAAAAATCTAGAAGTGGTGCTTCAATTAAACCTTGGTTCCAAGGTGGACAATCTCCACTTTATAGAAGAATTCCTAAAAGAGGATTTAACAATGCAAATTTTGCTAACAGATTCGCAACGATTAATTTATCAGATTTAAATAGATACTTTAATGATGGTGATGTTGTTACTCCTGAAGTATTATTTGAAAGAAGAATTCTTAAAAAGGGATTAAATGGAGTTAAAATTTTAGGAAATGGTACTTTAGATAAAAAATTAACTATTAAAGCTAATCGTTTCACTAGTGCTGCCGTTACTAAAATTAATGATGCTGGTGGTAAAGCTGAGGTGATTTAGAATGTTTCGTGGTTTTTCAGGATTTTTTAATAAAAGTAATAAAGACTTAAGAAAAAAAATCTATTTTACAATGATGTGTTTAGGAATATTTTGTTTAGGTACAACTATAACAATTCCTTGGGCATCAGCAGTATATGAAGAACTAGGTTTTCTAGAAATATTCAATGTAATGAGTGGTGGAGGTCTATCAAATTTCTCAATATTTGCTCTAGGCGTTTCCCCTTATATTACAGCCTCAATTATTACTGAAATTTTACAAATGGATATTGTACCTTACTTTAAAGATCTTAAAGATCAAGGTTACACTGGAAGACAAAAGATTAACAAAATTACTAGATATTTAGGTATATTTATTGCCTTTTTACAAGCATATGCTTTAACTGCTTTCTATATGAAAGGGTTAACAGCTATGGAAATTATTAAGACTACATTAGTAATGGTTGCTGGTACATCTTTCTGTATGTGGATGGGTGATCAAATTACTAATAAAGGTATTGGTAATGGTCAATCAATGCTTATAATGGCAGGTATTATTCAAAGTATGCCAAATATTTTTAGAGGAGCATTTACTTCACTTGTAATGGGAAGTTTTTCAAAAACTGTAGGAATTATATTATTTAGTTTATTTGTACTTGTGTATGTTATTGTTATTGTGGGAATTATTTGGGTTCAACTTGCTGAAAGAAGAATACCAATTCAATATTCTAATAGAACAACTTCTGCATATGGTGCACAAACAAACTATTTACCATTAAAAATAAATTCTGCAAGTGTTATTCCAGTAATATTTGCTTCAATAGTTACAACTATTCCAGCAACAATCGTTACCTTAATTGGTAAACAAAGTGCAATAGATTTTGTAAATAAATATATTATATACACTTCTACTACTGGATTTATATTATATTTGGTTTTAATAGTAGTATTTGCTTACTTCTATACATTCCTTGTTATGAATCCAGATGAAATGAGTAAAAACTTAAATGAGAATGGTGGTTACATTCCTGGTATTAGACCTGGTAGTGATACATCTAAATATATTAGTAATTCACTATCTAAATTAACACTAGTTGGTGCACTATTCTTAGTAATCTTAGCAGGAATGCCTATATTACTTTCAAAGCTTACTTCACTTCCATCATATGTAACAATTGGTGGAACAGGTATATTAATTGTTGTAGGTGTTGCAATTGAAACATATAAACAATTAGAAAGTAGTCTTGTAAGTAGAAGTTATTCCTCTAAGAGAAAGAGATTAAGATGAAAAACATAATATTTTTAGCACCGCCTGCTGCAGGTAAAGGTACTTGTAGCGACATACTTAAAAATACTTATGATTGTGAACATATTTCTACTGGGGCTATTTTAAGAAGTGAGATTGCTTCTCAAAGTAGCCTTGGCAAAGAAATAAAAGAAATAATCGATGCTGGCAAACTTGTTAGTGATGATTATATGATTAAATTAATCGAAGAAACATTATCTAAATTAGACAAACCATTTATTTTAGATGGATTTCCTAGAACAATTAATCAAGCACAAAATTTAAGTATTTTATTTGATAAATTAAATATTAGTAATTATGTTGTTATTTATTTAAATATTGATAAAGACCTTGCTTTAAAACGAACACTTGGAAGAGTTACCTGTGATAAGTGTGGAAGAAGTTATAACATTTTCTTCGATGGTTTTAAACCAAAAGTTGAAGGAATATGTGATGATTGCAAAACTCCACTTACTGTCAGAACAGACGATAATGAAGAAAGTTTTAAAGTTCGCTTTGACACATATGTTCAAAATACTTTACCAATAATACAGTATTATAAAAATTTAAATAAATTAGTAGAAATTGATGTTAATAACAAAGATTTAGATTTAAAAGAAAAATTAATGGAGATTCTAAGTGATTAATATTAAAAGTAAAAGAGAAATTGAACTTATGAAAGAAAGTGGTCATATCAACTTTCTAGCTCATGAGGAAATAAAAAAACATCTTAAAGTTGGTGTATCACTTAACGAGTTAAATGACATTGTTGATGCATTTATTCGTAAAAATGGTGCAATACCTTCGGAACTTAATTTTGAGGGTTTTCCCAAAAGTGTTTGTTTATCTTTAAACGATGAAGTAGTTCACGGTATTCCAGATAATCGAAAACTTAAAAATGGTGATATATTAAAAGTTGATTTAACTGTTAGATTTAAAGGATATGAAAGTGATAGTGCAAGAACTTATATTATTGGAAATGTTTCTGATGATGTAAGAGGTTTAGTTGAAAATACTAAAAATGCTCTATATGAAGGATTAAGTGTTGTAAAAGCAGGAATTCCTTTATCACTAATAGGTAAAACTATTGAAGACTATGCCCATAAAAATGGACTTTCAGTAGTCGAAGAGTTAGTGGGTCATGGTATTGGAACTTCAATGCACGAAGATCCAGATGTACCAAACTTTTATACAAAAACAAATGTTATCTTAAAAGAGGGAATGACAATTTGTATTGAACCAATGCTTAATTTAGGTAAAAGATATGTTTATCTTGATGATAATGATTGGACAGTAAAAACTGAAGATGGAATGCCAAGTGCACATTTTGAACACACAATTGTAGTTACTAAAGATGGATATGAAATTTTAACGGGAGAGTGAGAAAAATAATATGGCTAATAAGAAAAATGATAAAATAGAAGTGGAAGGGAAAGTTATTGAAGTCCTAAAAGGTAGTGACTATTTAGTTGAACTTCCAAATGGACATACTGTAAAAGCCTACGTTTCTGGTAAAATGCGTATTAATATGATTCGTATCTTACCGGGTGATACCGTTACAGTAGAACTTTCACCTTATGATTTAACACGTGGGATAATTACATGGAATAAAAGATAGGAGGATATTATGAAAGTTAGACCATCTGTAAAAAAGATATGTAAAAAATGTAAAGTTATAAGAAGAAAAGGAAAAGTTATGGTTATTTGTAATAACCCTAAGCATAAACAAGTTCAAGGATAGGAGAAATTATGGCGAGAATTAAAAATATTGAATTACCTAATGAAAAACATACTTGGATAGGACTTACTGCTATCTATGGTATTGGACCAAATTTAGGTAAAACTATTTGTAAAGATGCAAATGTTGAATCAACTAAAAAAATTAAAGATTTAACAGAAGAAGAAATAGCTGCACTTCGTAAAGAAGTTGACAAACATACAACTGAAGGTGATCTTCGTAGAGAAGTTCAAATGAACATTAAAAACAAAATGGAAATAAATTCTTATCAAGGTATAAGACATAAAAAAGGACTTCCTGTAAGAGGTCAAAGAACTAGCCGCAACGCTCATACTAGAAAAGGTAGAGGAAAAGTTGTTGCTAATAAGAAAAAGGTTTCAAAGTAGGTGAGATAATATGGCATATAATAGAAGAAAAAAGAAAAATAAAATTAATGTTACTGAAGCAGAAGCACATATTCATGCAACATATAATAACACAATCGTAACTATTTGCGACCATAATGGTAATGCAATTAGTTGGTCATCTGCTGGAAGAATTGGTTATAAAGGTAGTAAAAAGAAAACTCCTTTTGCTGCTGGACTTTCTGCAGAAGCTGCTGCAAATGCTGCTAAAGATCAAGGTGTTGTAAAAGTTGATGTTTATGTAAAAGGTTTAGGACCAGGAAGAGAAAATGCTATTCGTAGTATTCAATCAGCTGGACTTGAAATTACTAGTATAACTGATGAAACACCGGTTCCACACAATGGTTGTAGACCACCAAAAAGACCAAGAAATTAATAAAAGGGAGGGTAATTATGATAAAATTTGAAAAACCAGAATACAAAATTTCAGAATATAATGAAAATAGTAATTATGGTAAATTTGAACTAGAACCACTTGAAAGAGGTTTTGGTACAACTATTGGAAATGCACTAAGAAGAGTATTACTATCTAGTTTACCTGGAAGTAGTGTAACATCAATTAAAATTGATGGTGTAATGCACGAATTTCAAAAAATTGATGGTATAGTAGAGGATGTTACTCAAATAGTATTAAACATCAAAAAGTTAGTAGTAAAAAATCATACTGAAGAAGAAAAAGTACTTCATTTATCTTGTGATACAGAAGGCCCGGTAACTGCAGGTATGATTGAACAAAATGCTGATGTTGATGTAATTAACCCAGATTTAGTTATTTGTAACCTTGTAAAAGGTGGAAAAATAGATATGGAACTTACTATAAATAATGGTAGAGGATATGTTGATGCAAAAACAAATAAATTAAATATGAAAGAAATTAAAGTTGGTGTTATTCCAGTAGATTCAAATTATTCACCAATTGAACTTGTTAAATACGAAGTATTAGATACAAGAGTTGGTCAAGATGAAACTTATGATAAACTTGTTATGGAAATTACTACAAATGGTAGTATGACTCCAGAAGAAGCATTGGCTTTATCTGCTAAAATATTAGTAGAACATTTTGCTATCGTTGCAGATTTAAATAGTATTAGTAATATTGCTGGTATTATGCAAGAAAAACAAGTTGATAATTTAGCAAAAACATTAGAAACACCAATTGAAGAAGTTGACTTCTCTGTTAGAGCATTTAATTGCTTAAAAAGACACGGAATTCATACTCTTCAAGATTTAGTAAATATGAAAGAAGTAGAAGTTACTAAAATTAGAAACTTAGGAAAGAAATCTCTTAAAGAGGTCATTGACAAAGTTGCTGATTTAGGACTACAATTTAAGGAGTAGAATATGTATCGTAAATTAGGAAGAAATAATAAAATTAGAAGAAGCATTTTAGCTGGACTTACTAAAGATGTTATTATGCACGAAAGCATTGTTACAACTGAATCTCGTGCTAAAGAAGTAAGAAAATTTGTTGATAAAATGATTACTTACGGAAAAGATGGTTCACTTGTTGCAAGAAGAAAAGCTTTAGCATTCTTACACAATGATAACGAAGTTGTTCAAAAAGTATTTAATGATTTAGCAAAAAGATATGAAAACCGTGCTGGTGGATATACAAGAATTATTAAACTTAATGAACGCCGTGGCGATGATGCTTTAGAGGTAAAATTAGAATTAGTATAGATTTTTCTATACTTTTTTTTATTTAAAAATTTTCTTTAGAAAACTTTAACTTTTTTTATTCAATATTTACTTATTATATGTTAAAATATATAGTAGCAGTTAGGAAGTGTTAATATGGCAAGAGTAATATCATTAGTTAATCAAAAAGGTGGTGTAGGTAAGACTACTACAAGTATAAATTTAGCAGCCGCTTTAGGACAATGTGGGAAAAAAACCCTTCTTATTGACATGGATCCACAAAGTAATGCTACAACTGGACTTGGTTTTAATACCACTGATTTTGAGCACGATATTTACGAAACTATAACTGGTTTATGTGAAATTAAAAAGGCTATATATAAAACAAAATTTAAAAATTTAAGCATTATTCCCTCGACATTAAATTTAGCGGGAATTGATGTTGAATTTGTTAAAAAGATGTTTTCTGATAATACATTTCAAAGGAATAATCAATTAAGAAATGCATTAGAAACAATTAAAGATAATTTTGATTATATAATAATTGATTGTCAACCATCTTTAGGACTTTCCACAATGAATGCCCTTGTTGCAAGTGATGCTGTTATTATACCAGTACAATGTGAGTTCTATGCTTTAGAGGGTATTACTCAATTATTAAACTCTATAATAATGGTTCAAAATTCAATGAATCCTGAACTTCGTATTGAAGGTGTACTACTTACTATGCTTGATGGTAGAACTAATATTGGACTTGAGGTAATCGAAGAAATAAGAAAATATTTTAAAGATAAAGTATTTAATACAATTATTCCAAGACTTGTTAGACTTGTAGAGGCTCCGAGTCACGGAAAACCAATTAATGAATACGATCCAGAAAGTCGTGGTGCTGAAGCATATCATAATTTAGCGAAAGAGGTGATTGAAAGAGATGGAAACTAAGAAAAAAGCTTTAGGTAAAGGATTAGAGGAATTATTTTCTAATTCATCATTTACAATTGATACTTTAGAAGATACAATTGTTAAAGAGGAAAGAAGTAATGCCACCGAAATTGAACTTTCACAAATTAGACCAAACCCTTATCAACCAAGAAAAGTCTTTGATGAAGAGGCTTTAAATGAACTTGCTGATTCAATTAAAGTATATGGCGTAGTTGAACCAGTAATATTAAAGAAAAGTGTTAAAGGCTATGAAATTGTTGCTGGAGAAAGAAGATGTAAAGCATCAAAAATAGCAGGCCTTACAACAGTACCAGCAATAATAAAGGATTTTACTGATGAAGAAATGATGGAAATTGCTCTTCTTGAAAATATTCAAAGAGAGGATTTAAATCCAGTAGATACAGCAATTTCTATTTCTAATATTTTACAAGTTAAAGATATGACTCAAGAAGAATTTTCTAAAAAATTTGGTAAAAGCAGAAGTTATATTACTAACCTTTTAGGACTTTTAAATTTACCAAAAAGTGTTCAAGAACTTGTTAAAAATGGAAAACTTTCAATGTCACACGCAAGATGTTTAAGTAAAATTGATGATGAAGAAAAAGTTATTAATTTAGCAAATAAAATAATTAAAGAAAACTTAAATGTTCGTGATGTTGAAAAAATGTTATCAAAAAAAGAAGACAAAAAAGTAGTTAAAGAAAAGAATGAAAAATTTAGAATGTATGAAGATGCATTTAGTGATACAATTGGTAATAAAGTTAGAATTTCAAATAAAAAGATTGAAATATCATATAATTCAATGCAAGATTTAAATAGAATAATGGAGATTTTAAATATAAACTTTAACGACTAGAAAGGATGTTTATGAAGCAAGAATTTAGTTTAAATGATGAAGTTATAATGAAAAAACCTCACGCGTGTAAAACAAATTTATGGGTTGTAACTAGAATTGGTGCTGATGTAAAAATCAAATGTAAAAATTGTGGACGAGAAATAATGCTTGATCGTCTTGATTTTTATAAGAAATTAAAAAAGGTGATTAAAAATGAAAAGGAAGATTAGAAATAAAGTTAAATTACATCCAGTTATGAGTATACTTATAATAATTTTTGGAGTAATAGTTTTAAGTTTGCTTTTATCTATATTTAACTTTTCTTTTTCTTATACAGCAATTAACTCTTCGAGGGGAGAATATATTACAACAACTGAATCAATTATAAATATGTTTTCTTTACACGGACTTAAATATATTTTTGCTAATACAGTTGCAAATTTTGCAAATTATAAAGTTTTATCAAATTTAATTATAATGCTTATTGGTATAGGAGTAATGGAAAAAAGTGGTTTCTTACAAACTGCTTTAGGACTTCTTACTAGGAAAACAAAAAAAAGGACAATAACTTTTGTTATTATATTAATATGTTTAATATCAAGTATTATGGGAGATATACCATTTTTGGCTATTATTCCCCTTTCTGGATTAATATTTAAATATGGTAAAAGAAATCCTAATATTGGTGTTATATCATCTTATGCGGCTTTAACTTGTGGTTATGGATTATCAATATTTTTCACAAGTATTGATTCCTCACTTGCAAATCTTACAACAATGAGTGCAAAGATGCTTGATAGCAATTTTACATTTAATACATTTTCTTTAATATTATTTATGACTGTATCAATTTTAATTTTATCATTAGTATTAACTTATGTTACAGAAAATGTTGTTGCAAAAAAGTTACCTAAATATGAATTTATTGATGATTTAGAAATGGAGTTTAATCCAACAAAAATTGAACTTAAGGGTTTAATTCTTTCAATCTTTGCTAGTATTATTTATTTAATTATGATAATTTATAATATTATACCTGGACTTCCTTTATCAGGAAACTTCTTAAATTATCGTGAAAGTTTATATATTGATAAATTATTTGGAACTAATTCATTTTTCTCAAATGGTTTTGTATTCATTATAACAATTTTATTTATAATAATGGGATTAGTTTATGGTATTGTTGCTAAAAAAATTAAAAATTCAAGAGATTTTGTTGATGCTTTAGGCTACAGTTTAAATGGTATTGGTAAAACGTTGGTATACATTTTCATGGGTTCAACATTAATAAGTATTTTTAAATATTCAAATATTGGAAATGTTGTAGTGGCTGGTCTTACTAATCTTATTGTTACCTCAAATTTTACAGGACTTGCTTTAGTATTTTTATTATTTGTATGCTCAATTATAGCAACAATATTTGTGCCAGGATCTACGAATAAATGGGCAATAATGTCATCATCAGTTGTACCTACATTTCTAAATGCTGGTATGTCTTCACAGTTTACTCAACTTATATTTAGACTTGGAGAATGTGTAAGTATTGGAATAACACCTATATTTGCTTATTATATTATATATTTAGCGTACCTTGAAAGAGGTTCACAAAGTAAAAATGAATTAAGTATAATTGATTCAATTAGATTTATGTTACCATATAGTGCGGTAACTGCATTTACATTCGTTGCTCTAATTATTTTATGGTATTTAATTAATATACCTTTAGGTGTTAACGGATTTGTATTTATTTAGGATGGGGGATTAATATGTCATTAAAAGCGGGAATTGTTGGCCTTCCAAATGTAGGAAAATCAACTTTATTTAATGCTATTACAAAGAAAAATATTATTGCGGCAAATTATCCATTTGCCACGATTGAACCAAATGTTGGTATTGTTATGGTTCCAGATAAAAGAATGGACTATCTAGTTAATATGTATGAACCTAAAAGTGTTGTGCCCACAAGTTATGAATTTATCGATATTGCAGGCCTTGTAAAAGGTGCCTCAAGTGGTGAAGGACTAGGTAATAAGTTTTTATCACATATTCGTGAGGTTGATGCAATTGTTCATGTTGTAAGATGCTTTGATAATCCAGAAATAATACACGTTTCTGGTAAGGTTGATCCAATTTCAGATATTGAAATAATTAATACAGAATTAATTTTATCTGATTTAGAGATTGTTCAAAATAGACTTGATAAGATTGAAAAAAAAGCACAAGCTACAAAAGATAAAGCACTAGCCCTTGAGGTAAATCTTTTAAATAGAATTAAAGATGCTTTACAAAAAAATATTTTAGTAAAAAATCTAGAGTTTAATGAGGATGAACTTAATCTTTTAAGTGGATTTAATTTAATTACTCAAAAGAAAGTTATTTATGCAGCAAATGTCCTTGAGGATGATGTTATAAATGGTGATAATGAGTATACAAAGTTAGTTAAAGAGTATGCTGAAAAAGAGGGCTCAAGCGTTATTGTTATGTGCGCTAAAATGGAAGAAGAATTATCATCACTTTCAGATGAAGAAAGAAATGAGTATTTAAAAGAATTAGGGATTGCAAATAGTGGACTTGATAAACTTATATTTGCAACATATGATTTATTAGGACTTGCAACATTCTTTACCTGTGGAAAAGATGAAGTAAGAGCGTGGACTTTTAAAAAAGGAATGCTTGCTCCAAAATGTGCTGGTATAATTCACTCTGACTTTGAAAGAGGCTTTATTAAGGCTGAAGTTATGAGTTTTGAGGACCTTGAAACATTTGGAAGTGAAGTTAAAGTAAAAGAGGCTGGTCGTCTTCGCCTTGAGGGAAAAGAATATGTTATGCAAGATGGTGACATCTGTTACTTTAGGTTTAATGTTTAATGGAAAAAGTATTTATAACAAAATGTAACGACTATGAAAATTCTAAGAATGCACTTTTAAGTATTCTTAGTAATTTTGAGTGTCTAAATAAAATTAATTCTAAATCAAAGGTTTTAATTAAAGCAAATTTGGTTTCGGCTTTACCTCCAGAAAAAGGTGCCACCACTAATTATTTACTTTTATCTTTTTTAGTCGAATATTTAAAAAATAAAGGCGCAGAAGTTGTAATTGGTGATAGTCCTGGGGGGCTTTATAATAAAGCCCATTTAGATAATATTTATAAAGTAACTAAAATGACTGAAACAGGGGCAAAATTAAATTATAATTTTAGTATTAAAAATGCTTCGAATAATGAAGCAATGTTTTTAAAAAATTTTGATTATACAAGTTATATTGATGATTTTGATTTTAAAATAAACTTTTGTAAATTAAAAACACACGCAATGATGAAAATGAGTGCTTCAGTAAAAAACTTGTATGGAACTATTCCAGGACTTACAAAGTCAGAATATCATTATAGATTCCCAAATCACGATGATTTTGCCAATATGTTAATTGATATAAACGAATATTTTAAATTTGATTTAAATATCGTTGATGCTGTAATTGGTATGGATGGTAATGGTCCTACGATGGGAAATCCTAAAAAGATTGGGGCAATAATTGCTAGCATCAATCCCTATGCTTTAGATTATATATGTGCTAAAGTTATAAATTTGAATCCAAATTCCGTTAATACAATAGTTCAAAGTGAAAAAAGAGGATTATTTAATCATAATGAAATTACTTTAAATGAAGATATTAACAAGTTTTCAACAAAAGATTTTGATTTAATAGAAAATGCAATTGATATAAAATTTTATAATCATAGTATAGTTGGAAGTGCAGTTGCTAAAATATTTGAAAATAAACCATATTGTTATAAAAATAAATGTATAAAATGTCAAAAATGTAAAAATATTTGTCCTAAAAAGGCTATAAGTATGGAAAATGGCTTTCCAGTTATAGACAGAAGTAAATGCATAAAGTGTTATTGTTGCCAGGAATTTTGTCCTGTTGGTGCAATGAGAGTTAAAACAAATATTTTAAATAAAATTTTAAATTGGAGGGTTAAATGAAAAAAATAGTTATTTTTGGTGGAGGTAGTGGACTTTCACAACTTTTAAAAGGTTTAAAATTATTTCCTCTTGATATTACAGCGGTAGTTTCTGTATCTGATAATGGTAAAAGTACAGGAAGACTTCGTAAAGAAATGAATATTCCTGCAGTCGGAGATATTACAAAAGT
>DJOC01000056.1:76683-78353 GCA_002439555.1 Caryophanales bacterium UBA6448
TTTACGAAATCTAAAACTTTAGGTAATCATTCAATAAAAAATCTATTATTAACAGCACTTTTAGATTTAAAAGGAGATTTTGCAAGTAGTCTTCCTATTTTAGAAAAAATGTTAGATATTACAAATGGAAAGATATTACCTTTAACCGAGGATTCTGTTAATTTGGTGGGTATTACCGAGTCTAACAAAAAAGTTTTTGGCGAGGAGCAAATTACAAAAGCAAAAGAAAAGGTTATAAAAATTACTTATGATAAAGACATTACAGTTAATCCAAAGGTTTATGATGCTGTAAATAAGGCGGATTTAATTATCTTTTCTTCGGGAAGTTTATATACGAGCATAATTCCCCATCTTATCAACAAAGATTTAGTGAGAGCTATTAATCATTCAAAAGCAAAAAAAATGTATATTTGTAATTTGTTTACTCAACCTGGTGAAACAGAGGGATTTAAAGTATCTGATCACATAAAGGTTTTAGAAAACTATTTAGGTAATGGTAACGTTAATTTAGTTCTTGCTAATGATAAACCTATGAGTAGTACACTTTCAAAGAAATACGCTACAAATGAACAGAAAGATCCAGTTATTTTGGATGAAGATGCATTAGAAAATATGAATGTTCAAATAATAAAGGATACTTTATATGTTATTGAAAATGGTTATTATCGTCACGATTCATTAAAAACTGCTTACTTAATATTTTCATATTTAATGGATGGTAAATAATGACCTTTAATACGAGTTTAAAAGACGAAATATCTAAAAATGTATATTCAAGTGTTGATGCTTGTAGTGAGTTATCGGCATTTGTAAGATGTAACTCTAAAATAACTTCGAAGCAAATTGTTATTACATTAGAAAATGCCTCTGTTGCTAGAAAGATTTATAAAGATATAAAAACAGTATTTAATATTTCAGCAAATATTACCGTTAGAAATCAAAATAGATTTAGAGTTAAACAAATATATATACTTACAATAACAGATAATATTGATTATATTAAAAAAGTACTTTATGTTAATGAAAAGATAACTTTAGAAAGTGATGAAGAGAAGATTGCTTTCTTGGAAGGAGCATTTTTAGCAATTGGAAATGTTACAAATCCTCAGACAAGTAGATATCATTTAGAGTATATATGTAAAAATGAAAAACTTGCTAAAGAGATAGATAATCTTTTAAAGTATTTCAAAATTAATTCAAAAATTATAAAAAGAGGTTACAAGTTTGTTGTTTATGTAAAAAATGGTGATAACATATCAGATATTTTAAAAATGTTTAAGGCTACAGAAAGTTTGTTTTTCTTCGAAGATATAAGAATATATCGTGATCATAAAAATATGGTTAACAGATTAAATAATTGTGAACTTTCTAATCAAACAAAAACTATTCAAACAGGACTTAAACAGTTAAATGAAATTAATTATATTATTGATAATGATTTGTTAAGTCTTCTTGATGATAATACAAAAATTATTTGTGAAATCCGTAAAAAATATCCAGAAAGTTCTTTAGCGGAAATTGCACAAATTGCTAATGTTGAATATGGTTATAATATTGGAAAATCAGGTGTTAATCATCATTTTATTAAAATAGCAGCACTTGTAAAAAGACATAAGGATAGTGTGGTAAATAATGAGAAAAAAAATAATATTTAGTTATGATGGTTCAAA
>DJOC01000050.1:0-5259 GCA_002439555.1 Caryophanales bacterium UBA6448
TTGATTATACGTGATAATATGAATGATAAAATAGTAAATACTAATCACGAAGTAAAAATGATTGATAGATGTATTTTAAGTATAACTGGTATAAAAAAGATTATTAATTTTGATAACAAAGAATTCATAATTGAAAGTGTGATGGGACCTATTCATATTAAGGGTGAAAATATGGAGTTATTAAATCTTGATACCACAAATGGAGTAATTAAAATCAAAGGTAAAGTAAATAGTTATGTATATTTAGAAAAAACTAATAAAAAAGAGGAAAGTATTATAGCAAGGCTATTTAAATGAGTCCATTAAGTATTATTCTTGTTTTATTAATTAGCTTTATTTATGGAGTTATCTTCTTAATTTTGTCACTTTTAAATTATAAATTATTTGGGAAATTTTCTTTACTTTTTCAAGCACTAATTACTCTTTTATTTTCATTTGATTTAGGAATAATATATTTACTTGTTATATATAAAATAAATTATGGCCTTTTTCATATATATTATTTAATTCCAACCATTCTAGGCTTTTATATTGCTTATAAATTAAAAAGCAAAACTGTAAACTTATGTAAAATTTTAAAAAATAAATTAAAAAAGGATTGACATATTTGCAAATTTAAATTATATATAAAATAGGGAAGGTAATATGAAGACTAAAAAGGAGAAAAAAAGATTATTTTTTATTAGTTTTATCATAATAATTTTGATAGTTTTTTTAGGCGTGTCAACATATAAAGATTTTGTGACTATAGTTAACAACAAAAGAGAAACAAAAAAACTAAATGCCCAGTACGAGAAGTTATTAGATGAAAAAAAATCCTTAACTTCAGAGGTTACTAAAATGAACGATCCTGAGTATTTAGCAAGATATGCCAAAGAAAAGTTTTTATATTCAAAAGAGGATGAACTAATTATTCGTATGGGCGAATAGTTATTTTTTTATGATATCATCAATTATGCCATATTCTTTTGCTTCTTTCGAAGACATATAATAGTCTTTGCCTGTATCTTTTTCAATTTGCTTAATAGTTTTTTTAGTGTTCTTTGCCATAATTTTATTTATTTTTTCTTTAATTTTGTTTATTCTATCACTTTGAAGTTTTATATTTCTAGCACTTCCTTCGAAGCCTCCGAGTACTTCGTGAATCATAATTTCGGTGTTTTCTAATGCATATCTTTTGTCTCCACTTGAAAGTAAAAAAGCACCCATACTTGCACATAAACCCATTCCAATAGTAATAACATTACTTTTTATAAAATTCATTGTGTCATATATTGCAAGGCCTGATGTAACAGCTCCACCTGGAGAATTAATATATAAATAAATATCTTTGCTATTTTCTTTGTCTAAATATAAAAGTTCTCCGATTACAATATTGGCTAAAGTATCATTTATTTCTCCACTTAAAAAGATTATTCTGTTAGTTAATAATAAAGAATATAAATCATAAGTCATTGAATGATTATCATTTTGTTTTAAAATCATTGGTATATTCATTTGCTCACCTAATTATATAATAATAAAAAAGTTAATAATTTATTCATAAAATTTATAGATTTATAATAAAAAATATAGTATTATTAAAATAGAAGGGAATGATAATGTGAGTGATATTAGTATAACATTTACTGATGGAAGACAAGTTTTAGTGCCATATAATTCATCATATTATGATTTGAGTTTGAAAGAAAGTAATGCTAATAATATTATTGGTGTTTTAATTGGTGGAAAAGTCTTGTCGTTAGATGAAAAAATAACTAAAAATGCAGTTATAAAATTTATTGATATTACAAATCCTTATGGAAATAGAATGTATGTAGCAGGTCTTAAAATGATTTTTGAACTTGCCACAAAAAAATGTTTTCCTAATATTAAGGTTAAATATTCTTACAATGTTCCAAATGGAATTATTGCTAATTTAGAAGTTAATAATAATCTTACTGCCAAAGATATAGAATTAATCAAAAGTAAGGTTGATGATATTGTTAAAAGTAATATTCATTTTGAAAAATTAATAATTAAAAATAGTGATGCAATAAATTATTATGATGATATTGGAAATAAAGTTAAGGCAGACAATGTTAGAAATATAATTGATCCAACGGTTATTATATATGAATTAGATGATTTAGTAAACTATTATTATTCAGAAATGCCTTACAGTACTGGAACGCTTAATAAGTATGAAATAAAGTATTTAGGTAATAATATGGCTGTAATAGTCGTTCCAAGTGAAAACTCTGATGGAAGTTTGCCAAAGTATGTCAATTATGATGGAATAATAAATGCTTATATAAATGGACAAAAATGGCTTGATATAATGAAAGTTCCCTTTATTAAAGATGTTAATAAAGAAGTATGTAATGGTAATATAGAAAACTTTGTTAAATCTTGTGAATTAAACTTTAATATTGAAATTAATGAAACCGCTAAAAAAGTTTCACAAAATAAAGAGATAAAATGTGTAATGATATCTGGGCCATCCTCAAGTGGAAAAACAACAATTACTAAAAGGCTTGGTTCGTATTTTAAAATTTATGGGTTAGACCCAATTGTTATTTCTTTAGATGATTATTATAAAGAAAGAATTGATAGTCCTAAAGATGCTAATGGTGAGTATGACTTTGAATGTTTAGAATGCACTGATTTGGATTATTTACAAAAAGATGTTACAAAAATTCTTAATGGTGAAGAAGTTACATTACCAAGATTTAATTTTGTAACTGGTTGTAAGGAATTAAGTTCTAAAAAAGTTAAATTAAAGGATAATAGTATTCTTCTTTTTGAGGGATTACACGCAATCAATAGTGGTATGATTTCGTTTATTCCTGATAAAATGAAATATAAAATATATGTTAGCCCATTTATTCCACTTAGTATAGATGAACATAATTATATATCAAATAATGATTTGAGACTTCTTCGTAGAATAGTTAGAGATTTTAGAACAAGAGGTTATGATGTACCAACCACTATCAAAAATGTTAGAAAGGTTACTATTGGTGAAGATAAATATATAATACCTTTGATACCGGAAGCTGACAAAATAATAAATACTTCATTATCTTATGAAGTTGGTATATTAAAAGTTTTTGTGGAACCACTTCTTTATTCGGTTCCAAGTACTTCACAATATTATGATGAAGCAAGAAGATTACTTAGATTTTTAAATGGTTTTTTCACAATAAGTGGAGAATATGTTCCAAAAGATTCAATTTTAAGAGAGTTTATAGGAGGTAGTGAATATGATTAAAGTTGCAATTAATGGTTTTGGTAGAATAGGAAGAATAGCATTTAGACAAATGATTACTGATGCGAGTTTTGATATTGTTGCCATAAATAATTTGGATATGAGTGCCGAAGAAGCGGCGTATTTAATAAAATATGATAGTGTTCACGGGGCATTTCATGAAAATGAAATATCTTATAAAGATGATAACATAGTTATATCTAATGTTAAATTTATAAAAATGTTTAATGAGAAGGATCCAACAGTGTTACCTTGGAAAGATTTAGGAGTAGATCTTGTTTTAGAGTGTACGGGAGCATTTACTTCTACAGAAAAAGCAAGTTTGCATTTAACTGCAGGTGCAAAAAAGGTATTAATATCAGCACCAGGTAAAGATGAAATGCTTACTATAGTTAATGGTGTAAATGATGATAAACTTACTGGCAGCGAAACAGTTGTAAGTGCCTCAAGTTGTACAACAAATTGTTTAGCACCACTTTTAAAAATAATCGAAGATAACTTTGGTATAGAAAAAGGATTTATGAGTACAGTACATGCATATACTGCAGATCAAAATGCAATGGACAATATGCATAAAAAAGGTATTAATTCTCGAAGAGGTCGAGCAAGTGCACATAACATAGTTCCTACTTCAACTGGTGCCGCAAAATCTATTGGACTTGTAATACCTAGTTTAAAAGGTAAATTAGATGGAATTGCATATAGAGTTCCCACTATTGATGGATCAATGATTGATGTTACTCTTGAACTCAAAGTTCCAGTTACAAAAAAGCTTTTAAATGAAACAATAAAAAATAATCAAAATGATGCAATAAAATATACTGAAGATCCAATTGTATCAAGTGATGTAATTGGTAAAAAAAGAGGTTGCACCTTTGATTCGCTACTAACAAATATTGTTGAGGTTGATGGAAAACAATTAGTTAAACTAGTTGGTTGGTATGATAATGAATATGGTTATACATATCAAATGCTTTGTACTGCAAAAAAAATGTTTAAATAAAAGTAGGATGTTTTATGAAATTTATAGATGAAGAAAAGATAGAAAATAAAAAAGTAATATTAAGATGTGACTTTAATGTACCTATAGAAAATGGTAAGGTATTAGATGATACAAAAATTGTAAAAAGTCTTAAAACGATAAATTATTTGCTTGATAATAACTGCTCATTAATATTACTTAGCCATTTAGGTAGGGTTAAAAGTAAAAAAGATAAAATTGAAAAGTCTTTATTACCAGTAAAAGATGTGTTATCTAATTTATTAAATAAAGAGGTAAAATTTGTTTGTAGTCCTGTAGGTATGGACGTTATTAATGTATGTAAAGAGTTAAAACCTAAAGAGATAGTACTATTAGAAAATACTCGTTTTTGTGATTACCCAGAAAAATTAGAAAGTCATAACGATTTAAATTTAGCGAAGTATTGGTCTGTTTTGGGAGATATCTTTGTAGTTGATGCCTTTGCTTCACTTCATAGAGTTCATACTTCAGTGGCAGGAATTTCTAACTATTTACCAACGTATTATGGGTTTTTAGTAAAAGAGGAAATATCAAACTTAAATCCTCTTATTGATAATATTCAAAGACCATATACTGTATTTATGGGTGGAGCAAAAGTTGATGATAAACTTCAGTATATTAAAGGCTTACTAGATAAGTGTGATTACCTTTTAGTTGGAGGAGGTATTGCAAATTCATTTTTGTATGCTTGTGGATTTGATGTAATGGAAAGCTTATGCACAAGCGATGAGATAACTTTATCTGAAATAAAGAATTTAATGAAAGAATATCGTGATAAAATTGTTCTACCAATAGATTTTGTCATTGAGGAAGATAAAATACTTGATTTAAACACTAAATCAATAAAAAAGTATATTTCATATTTTGAAAAAAGTAAAACGATATTTATAAATGGAACAGTAGGACTTTTCGAGGATAAAAGATATATTGCAGGAACATTTAATCTATTTAATAGTTTAAAAAATATTAATGCATATAAAGTTGCTGG
>DJOC01000050.1:5364-8655 GCA_002439555.1 Caryophanales bacterium UBA6448
AGTGATCATTTGGAAGCAATCGATTATATAGAAAACATAAAAAAAACCTGATTTTCGACAAAAATTGACATATTTTTACGTAAAATGACAAAAACTTACATAATTTACTATTGTATTTTTGCAAATTATGGTGTAATATGTATTTGTGTGAGCGATTTATTGGAAAGAGGATAAAATTTATGATTAAACCAACAAATGTTGTAGTAGTGGATGACAATACTATTGCAATAGAATCAATTAGGAGCCATTTTTCTAATAATGAGGAAATAAAAATACAAGCGTCATTTAATAATGGGGAGGAAGCATTACAATATTTAATAAACCATAGCAGTGATGTGGATATAGTAGTGCTAGAATTGATATTACCCAGACTTGATGGTGTGTCTTTACTCGAGGAAATGAAAACTAGAAATATAAAAATAAAAGTTATTGTTACCTCAAATTATAAAGACAATATTGTTATTAGTAATAGTGACAGCTATAACGTGTCTTGTTATTTATTAAAACCATATAGTATGATTTCATTAGAGAAAAAAATTAAGGATGCTATGTCTAGAAAATATAACAATCCATTTGGAGGTAATAGCATAGACTTAGATATAAGTCAGTTACTTCACAATTTAGGCATACCATCCCATATTAAAGGATATAAATATATTCGTGAATGTGTATTAATTGCAATTAAAACAAATAAATGCTTACATATTACTAAAGATTTATATCCGGAAGTCGCTAATATTTATGGTACTACATCTTCAAGGGTTGAACGTGCAATTAGACATGCAATTGAAATAAGCTGGTCAAGAGGGGACATTAAATTAATGGATGAGTTATTTGGCTATAGTGTAAGTTTAGAAAGATCTAAGCCAACGAATTCAGAGTTTATATCTACTCTTGCTGACAGAATTAAATTAGATTGCAAAATAGGTTAAAAAAATTTACTGGTATCAGTAATTTTTTTTATAAGTTGAAATTATTTAAATAGTAATATATAATATTATTATGATGAAAAAAAATAAAAAAGGTTTTACATTAGTAGAGTTGATCACTGTGTTGGCGATTATATCAGTACTTGGCGTAACCGTTGGTTTTAGTATGATTAAAATTAATCAAAGTACAAAAGATTCAAATAATGAAACTGTTATGAAGAAAATATTGAGTAGTGCGCAAGCATATTGTATGCTTTCAAGTAATAAAGAAAGATGTAAAAATGGAACTAGTATAGAATTGTCAGAATTGGTGGAAAATGGAAATTTAGATGAAAAAGTATACAAAACTAAAAATCCTGCAAAAGAGAATAACAATGATAATTTCATAGCAGAGGATAAAGTTTTTGTCACTGTTAACTCAGGAGTTAAAGAATTTTCTTATAGTTGTGGTCGAGTAAAATATAATCTATCAACAATAGATAATTGTACTAATAGTAAAAATGCAAGTGAAAAATGTGAATGGGGTGTATGTTAATGAAAGATAAAATAATAGAAAAATTAAATAATGAAAATAAAGGATTAAGTTTAATAGAAATAAATGATTTATTAAATCTAACAAGTGTAGAGGATTATAAAGAACTACAAAAAAATATGGATACTCTTGTAACCGAAGGAATTGTTCATAAAAGTAAAAAGGACAAATTTATTTTAATGGAAAAATGTTCTTCATTATTAACGGGAATAATACATATTAATAAGCACGGAAACGGGTTCGTTGATACAAAATTTGATGAAGATACATTCGTTAAAAGAGAAAATTTAAATGGAGCAGTAGATGGCGATTTTGTAGAAATTGATGTTCAAAATGATGAAGGAATTGTTGTTAATATTTTAAAAAGAGATATTAATCTTTTAGTAGGAGAAATGGTTAAAACAAAAAATGGAAATTTGGAATTTTCTCTTGACGATAAAAAGAAAAAAATTAAAGTTAAACTTACAAAAGAAACAAGTTCGCATTTAGTCGAAGGTCATAAAGTGCTTGCAAAAATTCAAAAAGAATTATCTACAAATCTTTATTTAGCTGATGTAATAAAAGTTTTAGGCCACAAGAATGATCCTGGTGTTGATATATTATCTATAGCTTGTAAACACGAAATATCTTTAGATGTTTCAGATGAAGTAAAAAATCAAGTTGCTAATATGGCAACAAGTGTTTCTGAAAAAGATATAACTGGTAGAACTGATTTAAGAGGCGAAGTAATATTTACAATTGATGGTGATGATACAAAAGATATTGATGATGCAGTAAGTATTAAAAAAGAAGAAGGTTACTATATTTTAGGTGTTCATATAGCAGATGTTACAAATTATGTAAAAGAGGGAAGTCCTTTATTTGAAAGTGCTTATGAAAAGGGAACATCATCTTATTTAGCGGATACGGTTTTGCCAATGCTTCCTCATGAACTTTCAAATGGAATATGTTCCTTAAATGAGGGTGTTGATAGGCTTACAATAAGTTGCACAATGAAAATAGATGGCAAAGGTAAAATTGTAGACCATGATATTTTTCCAAGTGTAATTAATAGTAAAAAGAAAATGACATATAAAAATGTTAATAAAATAATTATGGATGATGTTATTCCTGAGGGTTATGAAAATTTTGTTGATGATTTAAAACTTATGCACGAACTTGCTCATATTTTACGAAAAGAAAAAGTATATCGTGGTTATATTGACTTTGATCTTGATGAAGCAAAAATTATTCAGGATGAAAATGGCAAAGCAATTGATGTTGTAAAAAGGCAGCAACTTGAAGGTGAAAAATTAATTGAAGACTTTATGATTGCGGCAAATGAAGCTGTTGCCACTCATATCTATAATATGGATTTGCCTTTTGTATATAGAATTCACGGTAAACCAAATCCAGAAAAAATTGAAGATTTTGTTAATTTTGTCAAATTACTTGGTTATAAATTAGACATTTCTACTGATGATATTACTCCGAAGAAGATGCAAGATATTTTGGATTCACTTCACGAAAAGAAAGAATTTGAAATATTAAGTGATATGCTTTTAAGAAGTATGAAAAAAGCGGTTTATAGCTCAAATAATATAGGACACTTTGGTTTGGCAAGTAAAATATATACTCATTTTACATCTCCGATAAGAAGATTTCCAGATTTAATGGTTCATACTTTATTACATAAATATTTATTTGAAAACCAAGTTAATATGTCCACGATTAGATATTATGAAAATTATCTTCCTGATGCTTGTGAACACGCAAGTAAAAAAGAAGTTGATGCTCAAAGTGCTGAAAGAGAAGTTCTTGATATGAAGATGGCTGAATATATGGAAAGCC
>DJOC01000050.1:8791-12301 GCA_002439555.1 Caryophanales bacterium UBA6448
AGGATTTTGTACTTATGTACCTAACTTATTATCACTTGTTTCTGATGGAAAAATAAGATATTCTTTAGGCCAGCAAGTTAAAATTAGAGTAGCGGGTGCCTCAAAAGAAAACTCTACAATAGATTTTGAAATTATTGGAGATACAAATGATAGAGATAAAAAATAAGGCTGCCTACTTTAATTACTTTGTAGAAAAAGAAATAGAATGTGGAATAGTTTTAAATGGTAGTGAAATTAAATCAATTAGAAATGGTTCTTGCAATATAAAAGATAGTTATGTAAGAATTAAAGATAATGAGTGCTACATAATTAATATGTTTATTGCTAAATATAATGAAGCAAGTATATTTAATCACGATGAGTATCACGAAAGAAAGCTTTTACTTCATAAAAGAGAAATATATAAATTAAAAGAGGAAATAAGTCAAAATGGATACACATTAATTCCTTTAAAAGTATATTTAAAAAATAATAGAGCAAAAGTTTTGGTTGGAGTATGTAAGGGTAAAAAACTTTATGACAAAAGAGAATCTATTAAAAAAAGAGATTTAGAAAGAGAAAGTAGGAAAATGATATGAAAAAGTTAACTAAAAAAAACAAAATAATAATAAGCTCTATAGCATTAGCATTAATTGTTATTGCAATTGTGATTTCAATTGTTCTTTTAAATAAAAATAAAAAAAGTGCGGTAAATAATGCAAATAAAAAAGATGATAATCCAAGTAGCGAAGTTAAAAAAGTTCAAATTGTAAATGAAGATTCTACATCAAGACCTTTTGCAGTAATGATTAATAATATTAGTGTTGCAAGACCATTACAAAGTGGACTTCAAGATGCATATTTAATGTATGAAATTATAGTCGAGGGTGGTATAAGTAGATATTTGGCCTTATTTATAGATCAAAATACTGAAAGAATTGGTTCAATAAGAAGTGCAAGACATTATTTTTTAGATTATGCACTTGAAAACGATGCAATTTATGTTCACCATGGTCAAAGTCCTCAGGCACAAAGTGATTTTTCTAAATTAGGAATTGAACGTGTAGTTGTGGATAATTCAAATACTGGATGGCGTGATACTTCATTAAATGTATCATCAGAACACACATTATTTACTAGCATTGCTAAATTAAATAATGGAACAAAGAATTTTAGAAAAGAAAGAAGCAAAAATTATTTATTAAATTATAGTGCTGACGAAATTGACATGTCTTCTTTAGACGGGGCATCTACTGCGAAAAATATAAGTCTTGTTTACTCATCAGGAACAAAAGTATATTATGAATATGATGAAAATAATAAATATTATTTAAGAAGTACTGAAATTGGGCCTCATACTGATTATGTTACTAAAGAGCAATATCATTTTAAAAATATAATTGCTTATCAAGTTGATAATTATACTATAAATGATGGTGAAAATAAAGGTAGACAAGATATAAAAAATATTGGTTCTGGTAGTGGCTATTATTTCTCTGATGGTTATATGATACCGATTAAGTGGAAAAAAGATAGCCGTAGTAGTCAAACAAAGTATACTTATGAAGATGGCAGCGAACTAAAAGTTAATGATGGAAATACATTTATTCAAATAGTTCCTTCATCAGGAAGTATAAAGGCAGAATAATATGGAAAATTTAATTGATTTTGCTACAAAGTATTATATTGTATTTATAATAATTAGTTCATTACTTGTACTGGCTTTAATAGGTTATATATCTAACAGAAGTTCTCAAAAAGATGTCTCTATTAAAAAGAAAAAAGAAAAGGTAGTTCAAAGTGTTAATGAACAAAGTACTCCAGTTTCAAATGAAACTCCAAAAATGTGAAAATAAAATTCACATTTTTTTATGCCTTTATCTTTTAAATAATTTTTGATATAATATAAAATAGTTAAGGAGAGTAAAAATGAATTTAGCAAATATATGGTCAATTATAACGAAAGTCATAGATATATGCTTTGTTTGGATTGCCTTTTATTATATTTTAAAAAATGTAAAAAATAATACAAAAATGGCTTTAATAGTCAAGGGAGTAATAGTAATTTTAATAGTAAAATTTATAAGTGATTTATTAAATTTATATACTGTTGGAGTTATTTTAGAGTATGCAATTGAATGGGGACCTTTAGCAATTATAGTAATATTTCAGCCAGAAATTAGAACAGTATTAGAGTCTATTGGTAGAACTCAACTTTTAGGAAGACATAGAGTATTATCTATTTCTGAACGTGAAAAAATCGTAAATGAAATTATGAAAGCAATGGATTATTTCCGTAAAAATAGAATTGGGGCTTTAATTGTTATTGAAAGAGAAGTATCATTACAGGAATATATTGAAAATTCAACAAAGATTTATGCTGATATTTCTGATTCTTTATTAGAATCATTATTCTATCCTAATTCAGCGCTTCACGATGGTGGAGTAATTATTCAAGGAGATAAGATTACTTGTGCTGGTTCTGTATTCAAAACAAGTATGAATCAAGCAATTTCTAAAAAGCTTGGTACAAGACACAGAGCGGCATTAGGAATTGCTGAAGAAAGTGATGCAATTGCTTTAGTTGCCTCTGAAGAAACAGGTCGCATTTCTATTGCAATGGACAGTGAATTACACTATAATCTTACTTTAGAAGAATTTAGAAGTATTTTGCTAGATGAGCTAAGCAATAAATCTGAAATATTCTTTGATGCTGATGATAGTGAAAAATTGGAGGATCAAGATGCGTAAATTTTTTAGAAAGTTATATAAATTAATAGATGTTTTAATTGTTGTACCAATAAGTAGACTAATTTATAATATTCAAAAAGCACTTAAGAAAAATGGTGGACTATTAGATAAACTTCTTAATAAACCTAATTTTTTAATATTTTTATCATTGATATTAGCAATTGTTTTATTCTTATTAGTAGATTCAAAAGCTATTTCTTTTGTAGAGGATAAAACAGAAGTAATAAGTAATGTTCCCGTTAATATTAAATATAATGAAGAAGCCTATGTTGTTGAGGGAGCACCAACTGATGTAAATATTATGATTTCCGGTAGAAAAAGTGATATTTACCTTGCTAAACAACTTGGGGAATATGAAGTTACTCTTGATTTAACAGAGTATACTGCCTCAGATACTGCATACAAAGTATATTTTACATATGCAAAATCAATAAATAATTTAAAATATAGTTTAGATCCATCTTATGTACAAGTTATGATTAAAAATAAAGTAAGTAGTGTTTCATCAGTTACTTATGAATTAATTAATCAAGATAAATTAGATTCTAAATTAAGTGTTAAAAGTATAGGTCTTTCTAAATCTGAAGTTGTAGTTAAGGGAAGCGAAAGTGCTCTTAAAAAGATTGCTTGGATTAAAGCTTTAGTTGACTTATCTAACCCGGATTTTGTTGAGGCGGGTTCTTATGATATTGATAATATTGCTTTAGTAGCGTATGATAACGCTGGAAAACTACTTAATAATGTTGAAATAGTTCCTAGTACATTAAGTGCTACTGTAGT
>DJOC01000065.1:0-2694 GCA_002439555.1 Caryophanales bacterium UBA6448
AACAAAGGTAAGTAATTCTGGGATTTCTAGAAATAATTTCTTGAATGATAAGTCTCTTATGAAACATGATTCAGAATATAGCTTATTAAAGTTCATATGAATCCTTTCTAAGGTGTGTGATTTTAAAACTTTTTTAGCAATCAAAAAAATTTATTTTTTTCGAGCAAATTAAATATAACAAAAATATTTAACTTTGTCTATATTTTTTGAAACATTTAATAAACTTTTATCATATAATTAATTAGGTGAGAAAATATGTTTTCTAGTGTAATATCTTCGGGAATAACTTTGGCTAAAGTATTATCAGGGCTTTCTAAAACAATCAATATTGCTAAAGAAGTAATTCCCCTTTATGAAAGTGTAAAACCAATGATTGGAAGTGCTAAAAACCTGCCAAAAATATTAAATTCTCTAAACCGAGGGGCTAAAATAAATGAAAACACTAAAAAGGTAAACACTTCCAAAATAAAAACTACTATAGAAAGTAGTCTTATTAATAACCCTACATTTTTTAAATAGTTCTAAAAAATAAGTAGATAATATTTTTAAGTGTTTTAAAGCTTTTGCTTTTTTTAAAAATATAGGTTTCTTTTAAAAGTAAATATTTTAGGTATTTTTTATCATAACTCTTACCATACATTTTTTGATAATAAGAAAGTTTTTCTTTACCTTTTTCATATGAAATAATATCATAATACTTTCCGTTTTCATAAACTATTATTTCTTTATTAATTTTATAATCAATACTATTTAAATAACACCTTAAAGTATATAAATCATTATTTGAACTTATGATTATATTTTTTGGTAAATAACCACTTTTTAAAATATCAATAATTGTATGTGTTCCCATACCACAAATAGTTAAAGTATCATATTTATCAGAAATATTTTTAAGACCATCTGATAAAACTAACTTCACATTAGTAATATGATACTTTTTTAAATTAGCCTTTCCATAAGAAAGTGCATTTTTTGATACATCACTTGCAATTATACTTTGGCATTTTCCAGATTTAGATAAAATAATTGGTAAATAAGCATGATCTGTTCCAACATCAAGTACTTTTGAATTTTCTTTTACAAGCGATGCTACTGCCTCAAGGCGAAGGCTTTTCATTATTCCTCCATAAAATCTCTTAGTTTTTTAGCTCTTGAAGGATGACGTAATTTACGAAGGGCCTTAGCCTCAATTTGACGAATTCTTTCTCTTGTTACATTGAACTTTTTACCAACTTCCTCCAAAGTATGGCAAGTACCATCTTTAAGACCAAAACGAAGACGTAATACCTCTTGCTCTCTAGGTTGAAGACTTTGAAGTACATCATCGATTTCCTCTTTTAAGATTTCATTTTCAGTATATTCCTCTGGAGAAAGTGAACTTTCATCTTTGATAAAATCTCCTAAATGAGAATCATCTTCCTCACCGATTGGTGTTTCTAGTGATACTGGGTCTTGACTAATTTTAATTACTTCACGAACCTTGTCAATACTAACATTCATTTTCTTAGCAATTTCCTCTTCGGAAGGCTCTCTATTAAGTTCAAGTGTTAATTGTCTTTGAACTCTTACCATTTTATTAATTGTTTCAACCATATGTACTGGTACACGTATTGTTCTAGCTTGGTCAGCAAGAGCTCTAGTAATTGCTTGTCTAATCCACCATGTTGCATAAGTAGAAAATTTATAACCCCTGTTAGAGTCAAACTTATCTACTGCTTTCATAAGACCGATGTTACCCTCTTGGATAAGGTCAAGGAAAAGAAGACCTCTTCCTACATATCTTTTGGCAATTGATACAACAAGACGAAGGTTACTTTCCGCAAGGATTCTTTTGGCATCTTCATCATTATTATTAATTCTTTCAGATAAAGCAAGCTCTTCATCTGGTGTAAGAAGTGGAATTCTACCTATTTCTTTTAAATACATTCTTACTGGATCATTAATATTTACATCCTTTGTAATTTCTTCATCATTTAATATTAAATTTTCTTCCTCTTTGGCTTCTTCGATTACTTTTTGAGCATTTCCTCCGTTTGAGGATACATCATCTCCTGATATAACTGTTATATTATGTTCAAGCAATTTGTTATAAAGTTCATCCAAAAGATCATTGTCGATTTCTAATCCTTTTAACTTTTCTGCAAGCATTTCATAGGTAATATAACCGTTTGCTTGCCCTTCTTTAATTAATTCTTCTTCCCTTTCTTTAAATGTTTTAATTTCTTTCATATTTACTACATCCTTTCCTCATACTCTACTTTTCTTCTTTTTTCTAACCACTTTTGGGCATCGTTAATTTTCATATTAGCGTCTAATTCATTTTGTACATTATATTTCTTTTGCTTTAAATCCATTTTATCTATTTCATTATTTGCTCTATCAAGTGCTTCGATAAACCATTTTTCAGTAATCTGTTTATCATTATTAGATAAAACATCACTTACAAAAGCATAAACATCTTCATATTTTACCACATAATCTAGAAAACCTGCAATATCTATATTGCCATATTTATCAATATATTCTTTTATATAGGCTGCGGTCATTCTTTCAACTCTATTTTTTAAATAACCTAGCCGGTTTGCAAAGATAAAATAATATTCTTTATTCTGAAGCATCCCAAATATTATATTAGAAACGGCAAGATCATACCCAGTTTTTCTTTTTTGTTTAATAACAGGCTGTTGCACC
>DJOC01000065.1:2786-17154 GCA_002439555.1 Caryophanales bacterium UBA6448
TTTCACTTAAACGATTTATTATAATGCTTTTTTCAATGTCACTAAGACTCTTTATTGAATCAAGGACCTCTTTTACATACTTTTGAATATCTTCAACTGAAGATAAATCATAATTATCTTTTAAAGCTTCAATTTTAAAATCAATAAATTTTCTTGCATTACTAATATTTTCTTTTAAAGCCTCAATTCCATTTTTCCTTACATATTCATCAGGATCTTTTGCGCCTGAAAGTCTTACTACTCTTACATCAATACCAGCATTATATAAATGGTCTCCAACTTTTAAGGTGGCTGTTTTACCAGCATTATCGTTATCAAGCATTAAAATAAGTTTAAGTCTTTGTTTTTTTAAAAAGTCAATTTGATAACTTGTAAGTACAACGCCCATTAAAGCACAAACATTTTTGATACCATACGTACTCATAGTAATAGCGTCCATATTACCTTCGACTATAACAATTTCCTTTAATTTATTAATTTCATTTTTAGCATTAAAATAGTTAAATAATACTTCACTTTTTTTATAAATTTCATTTTCTTTAGAGTTTACATATTTATTTTCTTCATCTTTTAAATAACATCTTCCTGTATAACCACAAAGTTTCCCAGATTGATTAAATATAGGAATCATTATACGGTCATTAAACACATCATAATATTCTGCTCCACCTTTATTTAAAAGTCCTATTTTATAGGCAAGTTCTAAATTAATATTTTTGCTTTCAAGAAATTTTCGTAAACTATTATTGCTTACTGAAAGCCCAAGTTTAAACTCATTAATAATTGATTCAGTAATGCCTCTTTTAAAAAGATATTCCTTAGCTTTAATACCAGCCTCTGATGCTAAATTATTTTGAAAAAACTTAAGTGATAAATCCATAACCTCATACTCTTTACTAAATTTATCATTTGAAATAGTACTTTTAATATTATGTTTAAACTCTTGATGAGTCTTTTCTGCCACTATTTTAACAGCTTCAATAAAACTTACATTTTCGTATTTTTGGACAAATGTAAATACATTACCCGTAGCACCACATCCGCCAAAACAAGTAAAAATTTGTTTAGCCTGAGAAACAATCATATTAGGATTATGATCATCATGAAATGGACATAAGCACACATAATTATCTTTACCTTTTTTTTCTAGTTTAATCCCATAACTTCCAATGACATCAACAATGTTTGCATTTTCTCTTATAGCATTAATTTCTTCATCATTAATATACTTCATATTTTATCCCCTACATATATATATTATTACCGGTAACCCCTCGATTTCCTCCTTTTTTTTGCAAATTTTTTCAAAAAAATGCAAAAAAACTCAAAAAAGTTAAATTTTTGAGCTTTTTATAACAATTTGTTTACTAAAATCATATAAATCACAAGTTACTAAATATAAGTAATTTTTATTATAATGAACCTTATAATATTCATTTTTGTTAATATATTCTATATCAAAAACTTTATAAGTATATGTTTTGCCTAAATATTTTAAGTATATAAAATCATCTTTTTTTAAATCAAATAAATCATTGAAATAAGCATTAAAATTATAGCCAGAATGACCAAGTATAATAACCGTACTATTTTCAACACTCGGCATAACCGAACTTTTTTCAAGTTCTAAATTGTCTTTTAAAGTCGATGACTTATCAAAGGTTTTTGAAAAGTTAATGCAAGGTATAATTATGGATATTTCCTCACTTAAAGTGTAACTATCAAGTAATGTATTTTGAACTATAAATGTTTTAGAATTTACTGTATTTATCAAAAGTAATAAAATAGTAATTATTATTTTTTTAATCTTTTGATGCAAAATACCACCGCTGTAAAGAAGATAAACACTATTGCAATAATATAGAACTTATTAATTGATAAAGTGTCTTTGAATATTACATAATCTTCATTAGTATTTTCTTCATCTTTAACTGGAATAATACTTATTTCTTCATTAGAAAGATTATCATCTTTATTGTTTTCATCATCTAGGGTATCATCAATATTTTGATTATTATTTTCATTTTTATCTTGATTATTATCTTGATTATCATCTTTTGTAGTACCACCAGTATTATCTTCATTTATTAAATTCTTACGTACTAATTTTAATCTAACCATTGAATCTTTTTCTAAATTAATTTCATTATTGATGCCTTCATATTCATTAGTTTCCTCGAATATGATACTATATTTACCCTTTAGTAAGCCCTTAGCATTAATAATTCCATTTTCATTTGTACAATATGATAAATATTCTTTTTCATTTTGTAAAATTATACATTTATCAGTTAAGGCTTTATTATTTTCATCAAGAATTAATATATTTAAATTTGCACTATCTATTATAATATTCATTTTATATTCTTTATCATTAAAATTATTATAGGAAAATATTTCATTTTCACCATCTGATATAATTCTTTCTACAATAAATGGTTTATTTTCTAATGGCTTTTTCTTAAATATCAATTGATATTTTCCTTTAGGCCCACTTATAAATAGTTTGTTATCATAAATTTTAACATTTAATTCATCTGGCTTTGAAACTAAATTAAATCTGTCTAAGTATTCAAATTCAAAGGAATACTCTTTATTTTCAAGTAAAAAGTTATCATTATTAAAAAAGCTTGGTCCATTTACTATTGAAGTCATCATTTCTTTTACTTGATAATATTGTTCTTCGAGAAACTCAAATGTTTCACCATTTTTTGTGCAAAATCTTATTTCCATTTCTGGATATAAATAATCCCAAATAAGTCTTTGAGTTAAAACATGATAATTACCATGACTAATTCCAGGAATCTTCTTATACTCTAAAAAAGCATAAAAATAATCCTTTAAATCCTCGGGTAAATCATAATTTTTATAGTTAGCAAATTCATAAGTTTTTAAATCAGCATTAAAACTTTCCATTGGCTTTAAAATATATGATTCTTTTCCATCAAGATCTATTGATGGTATTTCTAGAAAAATTCTTCCATCCTTTGAACAAAGATTTTTAAATGTACCACTTATAGAGTAACTTATACCCTCGATTGCATATATATTTGTAGTAAAAGCAAAAATTGTTATTAAAATTATTATTATTTTTTTCATATGTCTCCTTTCTAAGGTGTGTGATTTTAAAATTTTTTTGCAAAAAAAATGCTCACAAAAAAATTTATTTTTTTCGAGCAAATTAAATATATCATATTTATGTTACATTGTCCATAGAAAATTTAAAATTTATTTTTTTATTCCTTTTGTACCATTAAAGTTTTGCAATACATTAGTTTCAAAACTAGTTTGTTTTCTAGATTTGTTTTTGTATTTTTTTATTCCTAGTTCAATAATGTTTGCTAATAAATCTTTATATTTCATATTCTTCCAAAGATAAAATGAAAGAGATCCAGGAATAATATTAATTTCATTTAAATATATTTTTTCATTTTTTGTATCATATAAATAGTCAATTCGAACTATTCCACTTGTATTAAGTGCTTTGCATGCCTTTATACTCATATTTTCTATTTCTCTAGTTAATTTTTTTGAAATATCCGCTGGGACTTTTCGACTTGCACTTGCCATACCCTTTGACTTACCACCAGAAATATATTTATCTTCATAAGAAAGAATATTATCTTTTGCACTCACCTCTTCGATTAAAGAGGGTTTATATAAATCTTTGTCTCCGAGTACAGAACAGTTCAATTCTTTTAGATTTTCAATAACTTTTTCCACGATGATTTTTTCATCATATTTTAAAGCATCATTAATTGCCTCTTTTAAAGAAGTTTCATTGTTAGCAATACTTATTCCAACACTACTTCCAAGTCTTGCTGGTTTAACAATAACCGGATAAGCAAGTTCATTAATTTTAGCTATTATTTCATTTTCGTTAGCAAGATACTCATTTTCGTAAAAATAAGTATATGGAACTATATTAATTTCGTTTTCTTTGAAAACCATTTTTTGAATTACTTTGTCTTGACCAATTGAGCTTGCATATAAGTCACTTTCTGCATATGGAGCTCCAATGGTTTCTAAAAATCCTGCGATTGAACCATCCTCAACATTATAGCCATGAACCACTGGAAAGAAAATATCAATATTTGTTAATACTTTATGAGGAAAATTAACGCTTAATAAAGCAAACTCATTATTCTTTTTAATTATTGATACTTCTTTGCATTTTTTTGCTATTAAATTTAAATCTTTATAATTATCAATATTTAATAAATATTTTCCTGTGTAAAATACACCATTTTTAGACAAATATATAGGTACTACGTCATATTTATCCAAATCCATATTATTTATTGCCTGAATTGCACTTATTATGCTAATTTCATGTTCTGTACTAATACCCCCATAAATAAAACCTACTTTTAATTTCATAAACATTCCTTTCTAATTTTCAGTATAAGTATCCGGTAAATCATTTTCTAAAAGTACCGTCACTTTTGTTTTCGCAAAATCTTTTCTAAAATCATTATATGCATCATTAAATGAATTAAATACTTTTATATCCGCCTTTTCATTGCACTCAAGAATCCCTTTTTTAATAGACTTACTTCTTTTTTTACCAATTAAATAAAATCTATCGCAAACACCAGCCATTTTAATTCCAAATTCATAATTTATTCTTTCTTCATCTTTACCCATTTCAACCATACCAGGTGTAATTATTACTTTTTTGCCTTTCATTAGTTTTAAAACTTCAATTGCATTTTCACTACCCACAGGATTAGAGTTATAACTATCATCAATTATTGTTATATTTCCAATTTTCTTAAGTTCTAATCTATGAGAAATAGCTTTAATATTCAAAATGCCATTTTGGATTTCTTTTAATGAAAGTCCAAGTTCGTTTGCAAGAAGAGCTGCAGAAACTATATTATAAATGTTTTCTTTACCTAAAAGGGAAGTTTCAACTTGAATACTTTTATTTTTTATATGAAGAGTAAATGTACTTCCTTTTTCACTATATTTAATATCACTTGCATAAGCATCAGCTTTTTTATCATATAAACTAAACCATAAAGTTTTCACCTTGTTTATGGGCTTATACTTTCTTAGATATTCATTATCTTTATTTAATACGATTACTCCATTACTAGGTAAACTTTCAAGTAATTCACATTTAGTTTTAGTGATATTTTCTATATTTTTAAATGTATCAAGATGTGCCGGTCCAACGCTGGTAATAATTCCATATTTAGGATGAACAATATCACATAACTCTTTTATTTCTCCTTTGGCACGAGCCCCCATCTCAGCAATAAAATAATCATTAAAAATGCTTTCTGTTTCATTAATTGTTTTAGTTATTCCTTTTGGTGTATTAAATGATGAGGCAGTAGCAAAGCCTTTATACTTTATACTTAGAATATCATTTAAGATCATTTTTGTGCTAGTTTTTCCAAAAGATCCAGTTATTCCTATCACATTAATATTTTTCATCTTATTTAAACGTTTAATTGCTTTAATTTTATATACTTCATAAATTATTTTTTCAATTGGAAATAATAAATAATTTATAAGTATTAGAGCAAATGGTAATAGCGTAATATAAGAAATCAATACGCCAAGTAAAAATGTAGGACTGCTATTAAACAAAATAATCATTACTGCAAAATAAAAAACCATATTTAAAGAAAAAATTCTTATTACTCTTTTTGTAAATTTTAAAGGTAACTTCTTATTATATTTTTTATATTGTAATATACTTGAATAAATTAAAATAAACATTATTAAAAAGAAATAAACATACAATATGAACTCAAAGTTAGAAAATAAAACTAGTGATATTCCAAAAAGTAGTTTTAGTGCACAGTAATTTAAATTTTCTTTTATATACCTTAAAATAAATAAGAAGAATCTATTTTTTTCATTATATGAATTTTGCTGAAGCATTTGAATAGAAAATAAGCTTTCAAAAACAAAAAAAGTAGTAACTAATATAAGCATTATATATTTCATAAGACCTCCTTAAGTCAAAAAATTTTTTAAAATATTAATAGTTAGATTTAAATTTTCTAAATAAGCATAATGTCCTAGTCCATTATATTTAACAAGACCACCATCTTTTAAAATGGTTTCTAAATAAATCGCCTCTTTTAAAGGAACATCTTTATCAAGAGTACCATATATCAAAAGTACTGGTGAATTAATTTTCTTTGCATTTTCAGTTAAATCTTCATTTACAATTTTTACTAAACTTCCACGCATAATTTCACTAGCATTTTTATAATCAGTACTACCCCATTTATTACTTAAATAGTTTGTGACCGGCTTTAAAAATTTTATTTTTTTAATAATCTTATAAACTCTAACTTTTAAATTAAGTTTTTTCTTTTTAGGTCTGAATGGTGCAGAAAGTAAAACAATTTTTTCTGTTTCAAACCTTGAAGCATAATTAATTGCAATTCTGCCACCAAAAGAATGGCCAATTAAAACTGGACTTGATACCTTTAATTTAGTCAAAAAATCATGTAAAAATGTAGCATAATCTGTAACACTCCAAAATGATGGTGGTTCTTTAGAATCACCAAAACCTGGTAAATCCAAAACTATAATACGATAATTAGATTCAAAAGGATGACCAAGCATATCCATCATTTGAATATTTTGACCCCATCCATGTAAAAGTACTATTGTACCTTTAATATTTTTACCATAATCAACATAATTAATATCTTTTATATTCATACAACACTATCCTATCTATGTAAGAAAATTATACCATATTTTTATTTAAAAATCGCCTCATATATTTCATTAAAGTTACTAACAAGTATTATTTCAATATTATTTGTGATATTTTCACTTATATTCGCAACTTCAAAAGCATTCGAAGAGGGTACAAATATTTTAGTTATTCCTTGAGTAATTGCGGCTAAAACTTTTTCTTTTAAACCACCAACGGGTAAAATATCGCCTTTCAAGGAAAGTTCTCCCGTAAAGGCAATTTGTGATGATAACTTTTTATTTTTAATAAGGCTCATTAATGCACAGGCTATTGATACTCCTGCTGATGGTCCATCTTTTTTGACATAACTTTCTAAAAAATGAAAATGCAAATCTTGATTTTTTAAATCAATATTATAATTATTTGCTAAATAACTAATTACCACATTAATGCTATCTTTTAAAATCTCTCCTGCACAGCCGGTGATAATAACTTTACCTGTTCCCTTATATTTTACTACTTCAATATGGGATAATCGCCCTCCTACAGTAGTATATGCTAAAATATTTGCTACGCCACATGTCGTAATCTCTGGCAAATAATTAATATTTTTACTATCCAAATATTTATTAACGTGAAGTATTGTAATACTTTTAGCATTAGGCTCATTAACTATAACTTTTCTAATTAACTTTTCTAATAATCTTTTAAGTTCCCTTACTCCAGGTTCTTTAGTATAATTTTCAATAACAAATTCTAAAACTTCTTTGCTAATTTTAATTTCCGTTTTATATTCTCTAAAAATATCTTTAATTAAATAATTTTTAGCAATATCTATTTTCTGACTAGTTAGGTAATTATCCATATTAATCACCTCTAACCTATCAAGTAAAGTTGAGGGAATACTATCTAAACTATTCGCAGTTAAAATAAACATTACCTTTGATAAATCAAATGGTTCTTCAATATAATTATCAATAAAAAACTTATTTTGAGTACTATCAAGAATTTCAAGCAAAGTTGATGCAGGATCCCCTTTATAATCCTTAACCATTTTATCTACTTCATCAATAAGAATTACTGGATTTTTTACCTTGCATTTAATTATACCTTGCATTATCTTCCCCGCAGAGGCTCCAAGGTAAGTTCTACGCGATCCAATTAGTTCTGTTGAATCATTTAAACCCCCAACACTAATTTTAATAAATTCACGATTTAATGCTTTAGCAATGGAGTATGCACTCGAAGTCTTGCCAACACCTGGTGCCCCCAAAAGGCATATTACTGGTGCAGATAATTCTTTATTCTTTGATAAAAAGTATGCATATTCACAAATTCTATCTTTAAGTTCTACAAGTCCATAATGCGTAGAATCAAGTTCACTTTTAATCTTTTTAATATCCGTATTAAGAATGCTTTCATTATTCCATGGTAAATTTAAAACTGTGTCTAGATAATTCTTAATAACTGCTGCCTCGGGACTAAACTCTGAACAAGTTGAATATTTATTTATTTCATTTAATAATTTATTATAAGTTTTTTCCTCTAAAGAAAGACCTGAAAGTTTTGCTTTTAAACCCTCTATTTCATTTTCTTTAGTTATTCCAAGCTCACTATTAATTTCCTTTAGTTTTTCTTTTAAAATATACTCTCTTTGCCCATTTTCAATAGACTCTGTAAGTTTCTCATCAAGCTGTCTATCAATATTTGTAATTAGTATTTCTTCGTTTAAATCATTAATTAAATTTTCTGCTCTTGTAAGTGGATTAATGGTTTCCATATATAAAAGTTTTTTAGGAAACTTAAATGGTAAAAAAGATGTAATTATATCAGTTATATCTGATAAATTTTTTCTTTCATCCAAAGTTTTTAATATTGAATTTGATACATTTTTATTAAGCAAAATATAGTTTTTAGTAAGTTCAATTAATTTGCGTTGTACAGCAGTTTCATTAGCTTTTGAAAAAGTTGGCAGTTCAATAACATTGAAACTACATTTTAAGACATTCGCACTTTTATTTTGATAATATTTATTAATACTTACTCTTTCTTCGCCTCTTATAATAACTCTTAATTTACTATTAGGAAGTTCTACCTTACTTTTTACTTTTGCAATGACACCAACACGAGGAAGATCTTCAATTGAAGGTGACGATTCTAAACTATTTTTTGGTGCAATAACTAAAACTTTATTAATCTCATTTTTAGCACTTGCCCAGATAATTTTTTTACTAAATTCGTTATTTAAATCAATTTTAATTTCCTGGTTAGGAAGAATAATGACTTCATTAAGTATAAGTACAGGTAGCAAATTATTCATATTATCCTCCCTTCAAAGTTACCATTTATTATAAAGGGCAAAGCTCTCTTTGTAAATACAAATTACACTTTCTTGACACTTTTTTGCTTAAGTTTTTTTGAACCCATCATTTTTAAGTAAATTTGCTTTCATTGCTTTTGAAAAATTCATAATAAGTTCTAACGGATGGAATATCTTCGAATTTTACTGAAGTAAAATCTTTTCTATCTAAATCATAGATTACTGTTTCATTCAAGTTAAGCAAAAATGGACTATGTGTCGATATTATAAATTGGCAATTATAAAATCTTACACTCTCTTCAATATATGTCTTTAGTTTCAATGTATTTTCAGCAGATAAACTATTTTCAGGTTCATCTAAAATATATATACCATTTTCCTTAATTTCTTTTTCCCAAAACATAAGGGAGGACTCACCATTAGATTGTAAAGAAATATTATTATTCATCAAATTGCCTCTAATAAATTTGGACATAGTTGCAGTTTTGGTTTCATAATTTTTTATAATCTCATCATAATCAAAAATTGAAATATCTTTACTATTATATTTATTATCTAAATAGTATCTAGCAAGTTCGTCTTTTCTACGATTAACGTGAGAATTAATACTTCTTAAATCAAGTAAATAATCAAATATATCATCACTTGTAATAGTAACAATTTCATCAGGAATTTTATTCATTTCGCATTTCATAACATTCACATAATTTTTAAATAATGTTCCTTTATCATAATTGGACTTTTTTACTGAATTAAGCTTACTAGAAATAAGATTTAATAAAGTTGATTTACCACAGCCATTACTTCCAGAAAAAATCGTAATAGAGCCAAATTTAATATTTTTAATATTTTTCATATGTGAAAAAATACCAAACGGATAAAAACTATTATATATTTTTCTCTCATCCATTGCTAACCCCTCTTCATCATTTTCTAATAATCTAATGCTTTCTAAATAAACCATTTTTCCTCCTTTTAATTTCATTTTTTATAATTGACATTCATTAATTTTTATACACTAATAAAATATCTCCTTTCTGTATCGAACATATATTTGCTGCTAGCATATATAAAATATACCCTAAAAAAAAATAGTTGTCAATACCTTTTCCGAAAAAATGTTTGCTACAAAAAACACTATAGCCAAAGCCAAGTGTTTAAATAACTATTTAGATTTCTTTCTATTAAGAGTTTTATCATAAATAATATCAATACTTGAAAGTAACATAATAGAAATTAATGCCCCCCCAAATACATCTGAAAAGAAATGTGCTCCAAGATATATACGAGATATACCCACCAAAATAGGTATTATTCCTAATATAATACTAAATAATAATTTATATGTTTTAGAAATTTTAGTTTTTAATATAAAATAAATAAGAAAACCATATAAAGTAACACTAGCCATTGTATGACCACTTGGATAAGAAAAAGTATTTTCCACTACTGTGATATATTCTGGTCTAGGCCTTCTGATAATAACTTTAACAATATTATTTATTAAAGTAGATATTATTAAAATACCCGCACATTTATAAGCATATTCTTTTTGTTTTTTATAAAGTAAAATAACAAATACTACAACGCATAAGAGAGTTATAAATGGTGTACTACCAAAAAATGTAAATATCTTCATAAATTTGGTCGTCATTTCGCTAGAAAATCTCATTATAAAGTTATGAACACTATCATCAATATTTACATACTTATTTTTAATAACTAAGATGCTATTAATAATAAAAAGTACAAGTAAAGTAAATGGTATATAATATTTTTTATTTTTCATTTTTATCTCCCACAAAAATAAATGTTCTTTGAATAACAAAGTTTACAATAAATAAAATTATATCAACTATTAATTTAATTACCATTGAACTTATATGAGTTAATTTAACTATATATTCTACAGCAAGCCCTGATACAAACATCTGGATTACACATAAACAAGCATATTTAATTAATGATGAGCTATTTCTATTTTTAAATACAACATTAGAGTTAACTAAAAAGTTATACATGCTTGATAATACTCTTGCACATATTGTTGCATATAAAATTGAATTTGTTCCCCCAATAACTAAAGAAAAAATATAAAATAATAGATAATCTAATATAAATGATGAAAGGCCCGCTAAAATAAATTTAAAAAATAATTTATAGATTTCAAATGAATCTTTAACTGGATTAAAATGACTTTCACTATTACTGTTTTCTAAATAAATTGTTTCAATAGGAACTTCAATAATAGGTATTTTTTTATTCATTGTTTCAATTAACATATTTGTTTCATATTCAAATCTATCACCTTTAACAGATAAAAGAGAACTCATAACTTTAGTTGGATAACCTCTTAAACCTGTTTGTGTATCAGTAATTGAAAGTCCTACAAAAGTTTTGAAAACACCTCTTGTAATTTTATTGCCAAATTTATTTCTTGTAGGAACATTTTCACTGTCAAAATCACGACATCCAAGTATTAAGCTGTCTGGATGTTTTTTTATTTCCTCAGCAACTTTTTCAATATCTTTTATGCTATGTTGTCCATCACTATCCGCAGTTACTACCCCTTTTAATTTAGGATATTTTAAAAGTAGATAATTGAATGCATCTTTCATTGCTCTACCTTTTCCTAAATTAACATAATGATGTAAAACAGTTATTTTTTTCTTTTCAAGTTCTTTAAAAAAGCTATCATATTCTTTATTACAACCATCATCATAAACTAATACATTTTTAGTCTTTTCAAGTAGATTATCTAAAAACTTTTTAAATATTTCAATATTAGGATTTAGTGTAGGAACCACTACAAAAATATCTTCCATTAATTATCACCTTTCGATTTCATTGTTATTAATCTATATGCTCCATCAATATAAGCATAATAGAATGTATCATTTAAGGTATCAACCCTTTTTTCACCATTAACTAAAGTCATATTCTTTTCTAAATAAATATCTACGCTAAATGCATTTTCATTGTACACTGTAAAGCCATTCATTTTTACATTAGTAAATGTATCTTTATCAAGTGTATGCATTGAGGTAAATGTTATATCTACATTTGTTGCCCAGCTATATGCTCTTTTGAAAAGTGCTGTTCCCTCGACTAAATTAGGAGTTAAAGTATAAAGTCCATATTTTTCCCCCGGAAGGTCTGCTGTTAAAAATAAACTCCAATTTTTAGCAAATGTTAATGGATCATAATCTTTATTCGTAAGTTTAGCAAAAGCAGCAGATTTATCATCAGTTTTAAAATATGATACACCATAGTAAGTAGACTTTTCATTAGTTACTTTTACTTCTTCATTTCCATTCATAACTTTAATTTTAGGTTTCTTAGTTAAATTAGTTATTTTATAGTGATTTTCATAAGGTAAATCTACTTTATCATAAACTTCAGAATACTCTTTGATTTCCTCTTTACTAACAAGGTCTTCATCACTTACTTTAATATCGTTAATATATAAATCATAATTACTATTTACATATACATCAATATTATAAATACCATTTTTACTATATGTCTCAATTTCTTTTATAGAGTATTCCTCGAAAGATAAAATTCCAAGTCTTCTTACTTTTTTACTATCTAAAGTAACACTAGCAATCATCGTATCATCAGCATAAATGTCATAAGTGTTTTCTTTTTCCTTTGCTTTATAACTTAATTTGCTTTCATTAAAAAGTTCTTTATAACCCTCTTCGAAAGAGGAATTTTTTTCATATTTACTTTCTACTTTATTGTAAGATAAATATTTGTTTATATTGCCTGCATTACTTGCCGTTTTCATATCTTTGATTAAAGAGGTCATATAGCCCTCAATGTTACCTTTTTCATACATTTTTAAGGTAGTGGAAACATATATTAAACATGCTTCGCTCGCAATTAATAATATCAAAAACCATATAAGCAAGGCTTTTTTATACCCTGTCATTTTCTTTTTTCTCTTACTCATTTTAAACCTACTTTTCTATAATAAATGCCTCGGGTAAACGCCAAGATGAATTTGAATAATATAAAGTTACCGAAGTCATTAAATACTTATCTTCATAATACATTGTTGAGGATGATCCTCCATCAAGATTTGCAGCATTCACAGCACCATATTTTTCCATAACCTCAATTAAGTCTGATGCTGTAGCACCTAGATGACCTGATGCTCCTCTTCCATCAGTTACAAGAAGAAGTACTGTTCCATCGGCTTTTTGACCAATTGCTGTTCGAGGATTAGCTCCACTACCTAGCCCATTACTTTCCCTTTTTTCACCATTAATAATAAGTTTTACAAAGTGATTATTTGCATCACTTGCTTCCTCTTGGAAAGTAACTGCATCTCTTATTTTTTCCTCTTTAACAAGTTTTTCTACACCACTTTTATCAAGTCCTTGTAAAGCAAGTATTTTTAAAATATTATTTTCATCAAAACCAATTAAATAGTAACCAACACCATTTGGACTATTCCAAACTATCTCACCTTTTGAAACAACAACACCCATTGGGTAGCCACCTTTATTTAAAGTAGATACATAAATACCACCATTTACCCCACCAATAGCATCATTTTCTTTAACTATTTCATCAAGAGTTTTACCATATTCAGAAAATGGTGCAGTAGTCGCTACTTTAACTCTTGAGGGATCACTAATTATCATCATAGTTCCGTGGAAATTACTTCCGTTAACCTCTTCGATTTTGATATCTTTTTTATTTTCATTATTAACATCAATTAAACTACTATCAACATCTTTATTTAAATCTTTTAAGGAATTACTATTTACTATTTCATTAATTGTCTTACTAGGAAGTACTAAATGGACAACGAATTTAAAAGCACCAGTCTCCAAAAATGTTGTTGTAAATATATTTCTCGCAGACTTACTAGGTCCATAACATATAAGAAGAAGTGATGCATACAAAGTAAATACAACCATTAATATAAAGACTCCGATAAAAGATAATACTTTCAAGATATTTTTTAAAACTTTTTTCATACAACCATCCTATAACTACAATTAGTTTATCATACTTTAATACGAAAATAAAGAACTTTCTTACCACTTTTACTTTATTTTTATATTTGTAAAAATAATTAAATAAAGTAAATATTTTATTAGTTTTAAAAAAAAAGAAAGTGTAATTAATATATAAAACCACTACATCTTTTTTCTAAATAATATTCTTTTACTATATTTTTCAAACATAAGATTTTTAATATAGCAATTCTTTTTTGAAATTTTGATAGTTTATTTAAATAAAATATCAAAATAATAATCAATATAACAAATTCGTTGTAAGTAAATTTAAGAAAGAAAATTAAATATTAACGTCTTTAGCATTTATTTTATTTAAAAATTTGTTTATAAACATATATC
>DJOC01000067.1 GCA_002439555.1 Caryophanales bacterium UBA6448
GTGTTGGCATTCTTTTCATGCTATTTTCGTCCAACACATCCTTATCAAATTCTTGATTTATTTCAATAATTCCTAATTCAACTAAATAATCATCCATAGTAGTATATTTAACTTTATACATATTTCTATCAGCTTCAGAAGCAATTCTATTTAACTCATCTCTTATATCTGATATATACATATATTCTTTATACTGAAATTTATTCGCTTCATCACTTGTTATATAAAAATCCTCTTTCGATTTCTTCTTAATTATTGTTTTAAGCTCATCATCTTTCTTATCATAATTAATAACAAGTGCACCATTATGTTCATTAGCAAATTTCTGGATTTCATTAATAAATCTTTCGCCATACTTATCATATTTTACATCGCCAACTCCAGAAACATTTAGCATACTACTTTTATCTTGTGGTAGCTTAACACACATATCTACCAAGGTTTTATCACTAAAAATTATGTATGGTGGCAATCCTTCAGAACGTGCAATTTCAATTCTCAACTTCTTTAAGATTTCAAATAATTCGAAACCTGCTCTAGTTAAATAATCTGTACTTTTGCTTGTCTTTTTAATTTTAGGCTTTGCCATATCTATGTCATTGAATATAAGGTTATCCTCCACGATTTCCACAAAGACGTGTGCATCTTCATTTTTTAACTTGCTAATATCCCCTATTTTTAAAACTGCATATCTATCTTCCGTTTGATAAATATATCCTTCAAACATCATTTTATTTACCAACTGTTTCAAAAGTTCTTCATCGCTATTCTGCAATTTGCTATAAGATTTGTACCTAGAGGCTCCCAGCTCTATAAGTCGTGCTCTATTTAGCCCTAGTAAAATTCCTAAAACTATATTAACGCCATATCTTTCTTTCGTCTCAGCGATACAATTTATAATCCATTTTGCCTCATGCGTCATATCTATTTTTTTATATTCATTATGACAGTTTTTACAATTATCACAAGGTTTCAATACTTTTTCTCCGAAGTATTCAAGGATAAACTTTCTAAGGCAAGTTGTAATCTCACAATATTTTTCCATTACCCTCAGTCTTTTTAAGTCTCTACTTTTAATAAGTTCAGCATCCTCCATTGATACATCACTAAAATCTTTTTTATTTAACAAAAACTTGTTTATTACTATATCCTGTGGTGAAAAAAGCAAAATGCACTCGGAATATTCTCCATCTCTCCCCGCACGTCCTGCCTCTTGATAATAGTTTTCCATGCTCTGTGGCATGTTGTAATGAATAACAAAACGTACATTGGACTTATCTATCCCCATCCCAAAAGCATTTGTTGCCACAATTATTGGAGATATATCAAATATGAAATCCTCTTGATTTCTCTTACGTTCTTCATTTGTAAGCCCAGCATGATATTTGGTTGCCTTTATGCCGTTTGTTTTAAGCATTTCACATATTTCATCCACATTTTTACGTGTTGCACAATATATAACTCCACTTTCACTTGAATGATTTTTCAAATAATTTAAGATAAATTTATTTTTGCCAGCAACATTCAACTTCTCAACAGAATAATATAAATTTTTTCTATCAAATCCAGTAACCACTATTTTAGGATTACGCAATTTAAGCATACAAAGCATATCATTCTTCACTTCTTCATTTGCGGTTGCTGTAAATGCAGATAAAATAGGTCTATCTTTTAAAGACTCCACAAATGTCGTTATTTTCAAATAGCTTGGTCGAAAGTCCTGTCCCCATTGTGATATACAGTGAGCCTCGTCTACTGTAACCATCGATATCTTAATTTCTGACACAAATTCTACAAACACATGACTTTCCAGTCTTTCCGGTGCAACATAAACAATCTTATATTTTTCATTTTTTATATCATTCAATATCATTCTTATTTCATTGTCACTCAGTGATGAATTAATATAGGTGGCATTTATCCCTAAATCTTTTAGTGCTGTTACTTGGTCCTGCATCAATGAAATTAGCGGTGAAATAATCATCGTAATTCCATCTAACATTAATGCTGGAATCTCATAGCACAAAGATTTACCAGCACCTGTGGGCATTATAGCCAATACATCTTTTCCATCTAAAATCGAGTTAATAATCTCTTCCTGACCAGCACGAAAAGAATCATATCCGAAATACTTTTTTAATGTTTCTTTTGCATTCATATATTTTTATCCTTACCTTTTTATAACTTATAAACTGACCATATTATGTCATTAGATAACATTTTCCTACATAATAAATATGATGTCTAACTATTAATTAGCCAGCCACTCCGCAATATCTATAATTTCTATACCTTCATACTGATACTTATCATGTTTTGTTCTAGCTATAATCATCTTAGGATAAGCATCTTTAATTTTTAATAAAGAATCCACTTCTCTTTTAAAAGTTTTTTCATCGCTTATATTATCAGCTACTTGAATATATATTTTTTCATTTTGTTTTATTGCTACGAAATCCACTTCTTTACCATATAAAATCCCAATATATAATTCATATCCACGTCTTAATAATTCTATTGCTACAATATTTTCATAAGTTCTTCCGTAATTAATATTTTTTGTTCCTAACCTTGCATATTTAAATCCTTGATCTACTAAATAATATTTTTCTTGCATTGTTAAATATTTTTTACCTTGAATATCATATCTTTTAACATTATAATATAAAAAAGCGTTGCATAAATATTTAATATAAGAACCAATTGTTTTATGATTAATTTCTGTACCGTTAGAATTTAGTTCTTTTGTTATATTCCTCGCTGTTGTTATATTAGATATATTATCCATCAGAAAATCATTCAAATTATCTAACAATTCTTTATTTTTTATTTTATATCTTTTAATTATATCTCTTACAATTAATGTTTTATATACTTCCGAAATATAATTATACTTATCTTCATCTGTTTTATATAGATAAGAACCTGACAAACCACCTTCTAATACATACTTATCAAAAGCTAAATCTATATCTTCAAATTCATAATATTTTAAAAATTCCTTAAATGAAAACGGATAAATTTTTACTTCAAAAGTTCTTCCTGTAAATAATGTTGCCAAATCACTGCTCAATAAAAAAGCATTTGAACCTGTCAAATAGATATCGTATTTTTCAGTTGCATGTAAACTATTTATAGCTTTCTCAAAATTATCACACATTTGTATTTCATCTATACAAATAAAATTCTTTTTGCCTTCTCTATATTTTCCTTCGATATAAGCATTTAATTCTTTATAATTCTGTAAATATTCGAATTCTAGCAAATTAAAATCTATACTAATTATATTATGTTCTTCAATATTTTCCCTTATATAATCCTCAAATATTTCTAATAATTTTGATTTTCCACTACGTCTAACCCCAGTTATTACCTTTATATCTGGAGTCCCTATTACATTTATCAACTTTTGTAAATAATCTCTTTCTATTATCTTCATATGATTACTCACCCCATATTTATTTTATCCTTTTTTAATAAAATTATACCATTTCTATTTCCCAAATTCAAGTTTTTTTGCATTTTGAGAATTGCAATACAAAACACAAGTAACATTTTATTATGTTAAATATCCTTTAAAATCTTTAGTTTGTAATTATTTTAGTTAGAAAAACTCATTTTATTATAATACTATCCCCCAGTATAACTGGATGATGGTTACTCTTAAATTAATAAAAGTGGTTCCGAACCAATCTCTGTCCATCAATTAATTTTGGTGGACAAATGGTGGACAAAACCACTTTTTTCTTATATTAAAATTCTTGTAACTATTGATTTTTCAAAGTTAATAGCACACAAGTCTCCACGTGACTCGTCTGTGGGAACATGTCTACCGGCTGTACCTCTTTTATTTCTAATCCGTTTTCTGTTAGATACTTTAGGTCCCTTGCTAATGTTGCTACATTGCAACTGATATATACGATCTTCGATGCTTTCATTTTTACTATTGTTTCTAGGAGCTCTATGCCACAGCCTTTTCTTGGCGGGTCGATGAATACTACATCTGCCTTTATTCCTTTTTGATACATTTCTGGCACTATTTTTTCGGCTTCTCCACATATGAATTCTGCATTTT
>DJOC01000066.1 GCA_002439555.1 Caryophanales bacterium UBA6448
TGAGGTTTTACCATTATATACAACATAAGCATTTTGAGCACCACTATCAGAATCAGTTAATGAAACACTTACATTTAAATAACCATTTGAATAAGACATGGATCTAATATTAACTGTAGGTTTAGTATTATCTAAGTACAAATTAAGATACTCTTTTTCACTGTTAGGACAGGTTGTTTCATTTCCATTTTTATCTACTATTTTAAATGAACCAATCGATGTTTTAGTATCATTAATTTTTATAGTTTTATATGTCCCACTGTAGGTTTTATTTTGGGTAAATATACTGCAATCACTGCTTGTACATGTGTAAGTGCTTTTACCATTTAATACTATCTTATCACAACCGCTTTCGTTATCTTTACATCCATAATTAATAGTTCTAGAGCCACTTTGCCATGTTGTATTTTCATTACCATAGTAACATTTTGGCGGTATACCATCAACTTTTTGAATTACAATTTTTTCACTTACTACTTTATTACCAGCATCATCTTTAACACAAAAATAATAATTTCCATTTGAGGTAAACTTTTTTTCAATTGTGAAATCATTTTGTGCTTTGGATAATTTTTCATATGTTCCAGAGCAATTTTCAGTTTCAGAAAATAAATATTCAACGATGCCTGAACCCAAATCATGGGCTTTAATCGTAACAACTCTTTCTTTAACCCATTCGTTTGGATCCCCTGATATATCAACATTATCAATTATCGGTTTTACCAAATCTATTTTTATTCTTTTACCTGCACTTCTATATAATTTATCTGATGACCACGCTTGAACATAAAACACATCGTTAATTACATTTCCCATTTGATTTAATAAATTTTGTAAGTCAAATTCTCTCTCATTCCAAATTGTATTAGGATTTAAATCAGTTGTCCAAGTGTATGCTAAAGAATTATCTATTGAATTATCACTTTTTACTGCTGAAATAACTTCACTTTCATTATACCATTTATCAGAGCTTTTACTTCCCTGACGCAATATTTTAAGATCATAATTTCCTGCAATTTCATTACTACAATCTTCATTTTTATTTACATCATCCAAAGAGGCATCTCCATCATTAACATTTATAATATAACAATTCATTATTTTTGAATCTCTCGGATCATAAATATTAAATGAAGAATTATCCGCCTTCAAATAGCCTTCATCTATTAAAGTTTGTACATACAAAGAGGTACTTTCAGTATCTGCATAGTATTTTTCCGCAGCAAGTTCTATTTCTGTTTTAAGATTTTTATATTGTTTATCTAGTATCGTTTTTCTTATTGAACCAATAGAAAATATTCCAATAGTAATTAATATACCTAAAATTACTATAACGCTTAATAGTTCCACTATTGTAAAACCTTTTTTATCTTTCATTTCTTTACTCCTACCATATTAAGTATACCAAATTATAAATATTTTTCAACTAAAAAAAGGAAAATTAATTATCATTTTTCAATACTCTTTTTTCCTCTTTTTCTTTCATAATTTTTTCAATATAAACATAAATCATACGAAGATCTAAGTAACTTACTTTACAAAGTATATCAAGCAATTTTTGTACATCTTTTAAGGCCATTGTACTTTTCATCATATTTATAACTTCTTCATCTTTTACATATTTTAGAAATATATTATAAAACTTATTCATCATTAATTTATCCTCAATATTATTTATGAAAAAGTCATCTAAAAGTAAATTATCATCCTTAGTTAATACTTTAAATCTAAACTTTTTATCATTTATTACATATAATTTACCGTTTAAAAAACTATCTGGTAGTAAATTGTTTTGAATTATCATATTCATAAGTTCTTCATAAGTATATTCCTTAGTAAATGAATCAATTATTTCAATGCTTGAAAAGTTCATATTACTTTTAAGCAAAATATTAATATCAATTGGCATAAATTCTTTTGGTCTGGCCTCAACAACTAAATAATAAATACTTTTATCCATAATACATCACTCCATTTTTTGGATAAGATAGTATTTTATCATGATATTTATTTTGTTGTCAATTAGATAGACATAATTTCTCTTTTAAGTTTATTTTTTTTATTTTCAATTGAAACTCTTTCGGTTACAAAAATTAAAAATATTGCATTTAAAGTATAACTTCCACCATAAGATAAAAATGGAAGTGGAACACCAGTAAGTGGTATCATCGCAAGAAGTCCAAATAAATTTATAAATATATGTAATGTAAAATACCAAAATGTTCCATATGCTAAAATACTTGTTCGCAAGTTTTCACTTTTTTTAGCAATTTTAAATATTTTGAATAAAACGACTCCATAAAGAAGTATTGTAAGTGCTCCCACAATTGAACCTAATTCTTCACAAATAATTGGAAAAATCATATCAGTATGACTTTCTGGTAAATATAAATATTTTTGAGAACTTTGGCCAAGACCTACACCAAAAAGACCACCATTTGATATTGCAATTAACGCATTACAAACTTGATAACCACTTTCCTCTTGATAACGAGTACAAGGTGCTTTAAAATTAAGTCTTGAAAGTTTATTACTTGATAAAATGTTGTCACCTTTGTATAAAAGTGCTAAAACAAGTACAACAATTCCTATGATAAAAATTCTAATTATTTTTAAAATATTTTTTTTAATCATTGGTACAGATAAAAAAGTTAAAATTGCTATTGCTCCAATAATTGCGGCGCTTCCCCAGTCTGGTTGTAAAAGTGTAAGAAGCATATAAACCCCTGCAAGAAGTAAAGGAATAAAATATAATGACAAGTTTTTAGTATTTCTTTTCGATAAATTATTATAAAATACTGCCATAAATAGTATTAAAGCAGATTTTGCAAATTCACTTGGCTGAAGATTAAATGGCCCTATTGCAATCCAACTTTGAGCATTACCTGCAACTTTACCTTTGACAAGAACATACATAAGAAGTATTAAAATTCCAAATGAATATAAATATGCTAAAAATTTATATCTATTTGTTGGAAAGATTGTAACAAAAAAGCCTGCGATAAAGCCTACCACTAAAACTATAAGTTGTCTTATAAAAAAGTGATTTGGTGCAAAATTATATCTAAGTATAGTTGATACGCTTGAGGCTGAATAAATCATTACAAGACCAAAAATACACATAAGTGTAACTAAAAACAAAAGTAATTTATCTATTTTTCTTAAATCATCTTTCATATTATTATGATATCATTTTTTTTCTAATAAGTAAATTGTAAAAATTTTTAATATTTAATCACAAAATAAAAAATTATGTATATTTTATAATAGATACATAAAGGAGGTTATTAAAATGTATTACTACGGAAATAATGGCTATTACCCTGCTTATGGTCAAACTCAAACTCCTTGCTGTGGTGGCACTTACGGTGGATATACAACTGGTTATGGAATTGGCGGTGCTATTTGGATAGTACTTTTTATACTACTTGTAATAATCATTGGAGCATGGGGATTTGGTAATCAAGGTCCAAATAATTAAGGGAAAGGGAAACCTTTCTTTTTTATTTGCGTTATTACTTTTTTTTTGGTAAAATATACATTGCAAAGGGGATGCTATGATGAAAGTACCTAATTTAAATATACTAGATGAAAAAAATAAAATATTAAGAACTGTTTCTAAAGAGGTAGTCTTCCCTCTTTCAAGTGAAGATGAAAAATTAATATTTGATGCAATTAAATATTTAGAGTTATCACAAGATGATAAAATCGCCGAAAAATACGATTTAAGAGCCGGTATGGGACTTGCTTTTGTCCAGCTTGGAGTTCCAAAAAGAATATTTGTTATTGCTAATAAAAACGAAGACGACACTTTCGAAGAACATATTGTAATTAATCCGGTTATTAAATCTGCTTCCGAAGAACTTGTATATGTTGGTGAGGGCGAAGGATGTTTATCTATAAATAGGCCTACAACTGGTATTGTTCCAAGACATGCAAGAGTAAACGTTGAATATCAAGATATAAAAGGTAATAAACAAACTATCAGAGTTCGCGAAGATATTGCGGTTGCATTTCAACATGAAATAGACCATTTAAATGGTATTCTATTCGTAGATAAAATTGATAAAAAAGATCCATTCAAAGGAAAAGATCAAATGCGTGAAATTTGATCTTTTTTTATTTAATATCCTTTATTTTTATAATAATCGTATAACTCTTTAAATCTATTAAAGTGAACTATCTCTCTTTGTCTTAAAAATAAAAGTGGTCCAATAATATCTTCATCAGTTGTTTGATTAATTAATCCTTCATAAGTTGCTCTAGCCTTTTCCTCTGCTGCCATATCCTCAGATAAATTTGCAAGAACATCACCAGTTACTGCAAAGTATGCACAAGTAAATGGATTTCCGGTTGCATCAACAGGAAATATACCTACTCCATGCTCGGTATAATAACTTCCAAGACCGGCTTTTTCAAGTTCATCAATTGTTGCGTTTTTTGTAAGTTCGTGAACCATCGTACATATCATTTCAACGTGGCCAAGTTCCTCAGTAGCAATATCATTAAGTAGTGCCCTTCCCTTATCATCAGGCATTGTAAACTTTTGTGAAAAATATCTCATCGAAGCACCAAGTTCCCCATTAGGTCCTCCAAATTGTGTAATCAAATATTTTGCCATCTTTAAATCTTTTTTAGTAATATTTATTGGATAAGCAAGTTTTTTATCATATTTAAACATATTTTCCATCCTCACTTTCCCAAGGCCAAGCGCCATTTACCCATTTAAATGAATTATAATTATTTCCTTTGGTATAACATAGTGGACCATATTTTGCTTCATATTCTTTAGAGTATTTTTCAAGTTTTTCACACCACATTTTGTATTTTGCAAATAAATTTTCATCGTTTGGATTTAAGTCAAGTGCCAAAACATAATCATTTACCGCAAATGAAGCCTCCATTACCTTAAATAAATCTTTATCCTTTTCTGTTTTAAGTTTTGGTATTAAATAAGTATAGTTTTTATAAGGCTTATATTCATTTGGAAACATATTTCCCTTTAAGAAGCCTTCATCCTTTTCTTCATACTTTTTACTAAAATCTAAACCAGGAAAATTATAAAGCATATCATTATAGCCATTAAAATAGCTGTCACTATCAAATAACATTTCTTTCTCCCTTCATACATAAATTATGTAACTTAGGAAAAATGCATTAGTTTTTTAGCCTATAAAAAAGAAAACCTGAGTGTGAAGGTTTTCATTCATTTACAACCCCAAATAATTTATATCCCGCACCATCCGAGAGCGGTTAACATTTTCTAAACATTTTCTCAAATGCAACTATATCTTAACACATTGTTTATTTTTTTCAAATACTAAAACTTAAAATTTATTTTTTGAATCCTTTCATAACTTCTTGAAATATTGCTACAGCCTTTTTCTTTCTAAGTTCTTCGGTTATTTCCTTAACAATATAATTATCATTTATTACTTCATAAGTTCCAAATATAACATTTAACATTTTATACTGATTATAAGTATTATCTGTATAAAAAATATATTTGTAATTATCATCGTCAACATAGGTAAAAAGCACATAATATTTTTTACCACCAATTTCAATTATATCTTTCATTTTACTCCTTTAATATTCAAAAAAAGTGAATTAAATCACTTTTATCTGTATAAGCTTTTAACTTGCTTTTCAATTTGGTCATTAACAGAATTGTTTGTAAAACTATTATCTATACCATAACATTCTAATGGCATATTATAATATGTGTCATAAAAAGTTACCGTTGGCATTACATGTTCATCATTGTTTGTAATAATTTGTGCTTGTTTTCCTGTTTCTGAATCAATTGTAGTTTGAACATTATTCAATGTTTCTTTTACGCACATTCCAGTTTTAGGATCAAGTGTATAACCAACTGGTGCAGTCTTAACCATTACAGTTCCTTTATGTTTTTGTACCTCATTAATGCTATGTTCAATTACTTTATCACCATAAATAAACGCAAAAGGACATTCTGTAGTTAAATGATTAGTATTTGAATGTTTTGAATGTAATGCAACCCCTCCAACTATTGCATAACCAGTTGTTACACCTGCTAATGCTGCGGATACTAAATATTTAGTAATTTTTAATTTTTCTTCTTTTTTCATTTTATTTTCCCCCTTAACTGCTAAAATTATAGCATATTTTTTAATAGATGTCAAACAAGTGTAAATCTATCTTTTTTTATATGCTCTTATTACATCTTTTGAAATATCTTCAATAGAGCGAACATTTCCATTTTCAAAACAATCAATTTGAATATAATTAAATATTTTTGCGAGTTCAAGGTAAGCTCTTTGACTTTTCTTTAAGTATTCTTCATCTATTTCATTTTGGTCAAGGGCCTCGGGTCTATTTGCTCTAAGCGCTCTTGCACCCTCAACTGGCATATATAAAAATATTACTTTGTCTGCACGAGGAAGGCCTAAAAGGTCAAACTCCAAAGTTGCATTAAAATTGTAAAGTGCAAGTCTTTTTTCTTCATCATCCTCTTTACCTGCTTGATGAGCCATATTTGAATATACATATCTATCTAGTATTACAGTATAGCCTTCATTTAACTTTTTTTGAATAATAGGAAGGTTATAAAGTCTATCTGCGGCATAATAAAGTGATGACACCTTTGGTGAAACATTTGGTGCACCCTCAGGGAAAAAACCCTCAGAAATATAACTTTTACCTAAAAATGGGCCTCCAACAATTTTACCTGTAGGGCTATCATAATTTGGAAAAGACATAGTAAATACTTTGATATTATTTTCCTCTAAATATTTTACAAGTAGTTTTGTTTGAGTTTCTTTTCCAGAACAATCTGTTCCTTCGATAACAATTAATTTACCTTTCATTTTTCCTCCTATATAAAATATGTTTATATTCTAAATTATTTTCTTTATTTTCTCCAAGTAAAGTTTGATCGTAATTGCTTTCGTCAAACGTAGGAAAATACTTATCGGCAACTTCATTTGCATAAACTTTAGTTAAATAAATATTTTGAGCGTAATTAATAAAAAAGTTATAAAGACTTTCACCACCAATAATAAAGACTTCTTCATCACTATTTAAATATTTTTCTAAAACTTCTTCAAAAGAATTTATAATAGTTACACCATCAGTTTCTTTCATAGTATTAGAGACAACAATATTAATTCTTTTAGGAAGAGGTTTACCAATTGATTCATAGGTTTTCCTTCCCATAACTACTGTTTTACCTAGCGTGGTATTTCTAAAAAATTTCAAATCTCCAGGAATATTAAATATTAAATGATTATCAAGCCCTAATTCATTATTTTTACCAACTGCCGCGATTAATGATATCATATTTCACCTACTGCGTTAAAGGGAAAGTTATTTCCCCATGATGTTTATAATTTCTTACTCTAATATTAGTTAAATTTTTATCATCAATATCATCAAAAGACTTAACATTTTCATCAATTTCTAAAATTGGTGCTGGGTATTCTTCTCTAAGGCCCTGACTAATTTCTTCACCTCTTTGAATTTGCTCTTTTATACCATCTATTTGATTTACATAAATATGAGCATCTTTAATAGTATAATTAAGCATACCCGGTTTTAAACCTGTAATATGTGCCAAAAGATAAGCAAGTGTTGAATATTGAGTTACATTAAATGGAAGCCCAAGTGGTACATCACAACTTCTTTGAACGACAGTACCATTTAAATGACCATCAGTTACATCCCACATTGACATAAACACACAAGGTTTTAAAACCGCATCTTTTATATCTTCCTCTTGCCATAAATTAATTAGTATTCTTCGAGAGTCTGATATTGACGGGTCCACTTTACTTGCATTTATTAAAGAAATAGTTCTATTTAAATAATCATTTTTATTTACTGTATAGCCATAAGCATGTCCTATTGTATGAGCATACTCTTTACCAAAATATCTAGCAAAGCGAAGTACTTTTCCCTCTTCTGCTGCCTTTTTTGTTGGAGAAGCCATCATAGGTTTTGCATTTACCTTTTTTTCACTTTCTTTATAAATGCCTTCTTCATCATAATACATTTTTTCTAATATATCTTTACCATCACTACCAATTTTTCCAGTATTAAAATACACTGGTAAACTTACTGGAGCATTTTCAGGTTCTTTACCATTAGGATAATATATTCTATAAATTCCATCTTCATCTATTTCCCATTCATCCCAAATATGAACACCTCTATTTTGTAACCATCTTACATCGTTTATTCCTTTATAAATCCATAAAAGTTCCTTTATTGCTGCCTTATAATAAAGTTTTTTAGTGGTTAAAAATGGAAACTCTTTTTCTAAATCAAAAGAAAAATTATAATTAGGTATTTTAATTGTATTAATACCTGTTCTATTAATAACTTCTTTACCTTCCTCTAAAATAGTTTTACATAATTTTAAATATTCTTTATCCCAATTAGACATTTTACCTCCTTAATACCATAATGGATATTTATCTGTTATTTTTTTAACTTTTAATTTTAGTTCATTTAAAATATTTTCATCATTATAATTTTTTAAAGCCTTTGAAATAATTAAACCAATTTCTTTAAAATCATTATTATTTAATCCTCTTGTTGTAAGGGCGGCACTTCCAAGTCTTATACCACTTGTTATACCCGCTTTTTCTATATCACCAGGAACCATATTTTTATTAACGGTTATATTTATTTTTTCTAAAATATCCTCAGCCATTTTACCAGTCACACCTATACTTTTAACATTTAAAAGAAACATATGATTATCAGTGCCACCTGATACGATTTTAAAGCCTTC
>DJOC01000019.1 GCA_002439555.1 Caryophanales bacterium UBA6448
GTGAATTATAACTACTATTAAACGCACTTTCCCCGATTTGTGAATCTGTTCCAGTATTATTACAAGAACCATCTTTTTGAACACCATTATATACTATTTTTACGCCACCTGTTTCGGTTGTTCTTACTATCTTCCAACAAAAGCCACCAAATAATACATTATTATTTTGAACATTACCTTTATAGTAATATACTGGATTAGCATAAGTATCTGCTCCCTCTCCATCATATAATCCTAAATATGTTTTATCTTTTACATATCTTTTGGCTATAGTTTGATATAAAGTTTTCTTATAATAATCAAAATATAAAGAACATCTATCAGAACCTAAAAAACTAAAACCTATTTGTCCTGTAGAATTATTATAACTTATTACTTTACCACCATTTTCACAAATTGTTTTGTCCTCATTTAAAACATAATCCCCTATTGGGATAGAATTAGAACTTGAATAATTATCTGCTCCATCCTCTTTAATCATTATTGCTAAATTATTTTGTTTTTTCCTTTTAGTTTTATTTATCTTATTTTTATTTTGATAAATATTATTTACTAAAAATACGCCTGTAATTAAAACTACCAATGAAGCTAAAATAATTATAATTTTTTTATTTTTCATAATTCTCTCCAATCCCTTATAAATACTGGGGTCTTCTTTCGCAAAGTATATACTTTTTGGAAAATTGAGGTCCCAATTTTCGGGAAAAGGACTTGAAAAAGTAGCAAAAAAATGATTAAATTATAGTATAGATAGCATAAATACGGGGATGATTTTTCTCAAAAGTATATACTTTATGAAAATCAAAGCCTTATAAATACTGGGATTGCAGGGTTTTTAATAGATTTTTTTAATAACAAATTTTTATTTAAATTTTACTTGTCTATTATAATGAATTGTTCTTTGTAGTTTAGAATTAATCTCATTATTTGAGGTATATCTTTCATCAAATTTTTCTATTAATAAAGGATTTTCTTTAAAAAGAAGATGTAATAGTAAATTTTTTCTTTCTTCTTCGGATGTTTTTATATTAGTAATAAATTCATATAAACTCTTATCTATTTTTCTATAATTAATTGAAATATCAACGAGTTTAAGATATAAAATTATATTTAAAAGAACTTCTTCATATTTTGTTTGACCATTAGACATTCTAAATTCGATAGTATTTTTTCTTGTTGAGTAAGCATTTGAAAAATTTATTGCCACCATTCTATCTTTTTGAAAAGATTGAAGTTCTAACATAAAATCGAATAAAAAATTTGTATCACTTAACATATTTAAATAAATGGCATTTTCTAAAGAAACCGACATTGGTCTTGCATAACTTGCATAATATTTTCGAAGTGGTGACTCTTTTTCATTTGCCATCATATAAAAAATATTTTCATTATTAGCAAATAACTCTAGTAAAGTTTTAATTTCTTTTGCACTTTTAAATGCACTAAAACCAATATGAATATGGTTAGAGCATTCATCATTTACTTTAAAATCATTTTCATTTAAAAAGTTGCATACATATAAAAGCTTTCTTAAGGATTTTTTATCATAATGCATAATATTAGAGTTTATCTCTACTCCATTTGTAACCGTGGTTTCCTCTTTTAAGGGCCAATCATTTAATATTCTTTCCAAATTTAAAAACATTTGATAATATTGATGATAAGTTTCAAGTTCCACACCTATTGAATAATTTTTAGCAAGTTTTAAACTATATAACAAAGGATCTTCTAAATCTTTCTTTTTATTTAATAAAGTGCCACTGTAAATTATTTCATTAAAAGCCTTATTATTTATCGAAGTCATAATCTTTGCCCTTAAGTTTGGATCAAATGTATCCATATATATTTTAGACATATAATTTAAAAATACATCTTCAGTCAAAAGATCTTTATATTTTATCAAAATTTCATATTTAACCTGAGGTATCTCAATTTTATCAATACACTCTAATTTATTAGCATCAGATATTAAGCCAAATTCTTTATAAAAATTTTCAATTGATAAAGAACATATTAATATTGCTACATAATAGCCTTTACGAATATATTCCTTTTTTTCTTCATCTGAAAGTGATAGTAAGAAAGAAAGAGCATCATCACAAGTTAATTTATTAAGATTTTCCTTTATTAAATTTTTGTCATTCAATGATAAATATATTTTAGATTTTAAATTTATATTTTCAATTAAATCAATTACTTTTAATTTATTATCATCACTTTGAAATTTTAATATTAGATCATATAAATAATTATCTTTATTATTTTTATATATCTTACTCATATCAATTTTAAATAAATAATCTACTTTTGAAGTTTCATTTTTCATTATTTTAACTATAAAAAATTTATAATAAAAATTATCATAATAGTTAAAAACAAAATCTATATTTTTAAAATCTACATTTATAGTTTCTTTAATTAATTTTTTAAAGTTTAAAATAATAAATTCTAAAGAACTATCTTTTGTTAAAAAAGAATCTATATTCTCATTAGAAAATAAATGATAAATAAATAAATTATAATTCACTATATGACCCCCATTTGCTAATATATTATAAACTAATTATTAAAAAAAATCCATATTTTTTACTGGATTTTCTTAAAGTCTCTTTTGGCTTTTTCGTAATTAAAAAATATTCCTCCAATAATCATTGGTGCATAATAATCTATTACACGCCATAAGATTAATGATACAGATAAAAATTTTGATGGTATAACAAATTCATATAAATGAATATATGCATATTCCATTCCACCTGTTCCACCAGGGATTGGTACAAAAGAACCAATTAAAAATTTAAATACAGATAAAACAAAGATAGCAAAAAAGTTATTATAAGTGCATCCAATTGCCTTGAATACAAAAAATGGTACTGCAAAGGCAAATGCTAAGGCAAGACTTTCAAGCAAAACTAATTTATAAAAATATAAACGATTATTAACTAAATCTTTATAACTTTTTTGATAATCTACACAAGATTTTCTAATTCCCTTAATTTTAGCTTCTTTATTTTTAATAAGCTTTAATTTAGCCCCTAAATTTACAAAAAATTCACATACCTTCCCACATACATTAATTTTATAAGATAGAAATATTACAATAAAGAGTAAAAAATAATTTATAACAAATCCTAATATTAAAATAATTAATAAGAAACCAGATGGTGTTGCCCATCTAAAAATAAGATTTAAAATTAAACTAAAAATTGAAAGAAAAACAATTGAACATTGTAAAATAATAAAATGTTTTATTAAAACTGTTGTACCATCTAGATAATTAACACCCTCTTTTTTCATTTCGATTAACTGAAGTGGTTGTCCTCCCGAAGAAAAAGGTGTTATACCATTAAAAAATTTAGTCATCAAATAAAGTTTAAAAGCACTTAAATATGAATAATCATCTTTATGAATATTAATTAGTTTTTTAAGAAGTAATGTTTCAAGTAAAAAATATACTAAATAAATAATAATTGCTATAAAAAGCCACCACCAATTGGCATTATATAAAACTTCAATAGATACTTTATAATTATCCTTTAAAAAGTACCATACTAAAAATACTGATATTATTAAAACTAACATACTATTTATTAAGGTTTTACTCTTTTTCATATTAATCACTATTTCATTATACAACTTATTATATTATAAGGCAAACCTTTTTATGTCAAAAAAAATTTGTAAAGCTAATTACAAATTTTATTTACAATTTGAAAACTAAGAATTTTTATTATTTTCTAAAGCTTTAGTATATCTATATGGCGAAATACCATATAATGCACAAGATGGACAGTACTCTAAGCCATCACGAATTATTTTTTCCGCCTTATCATCCTTTAAGAAACGTTCAACTACTGAGTAATCATTTAAGGCTCTTGCTTCCTCAACAAAATCCATAATATATGGAATATATTCATTAATAAAATTATACATTCTCTTAACTTTTTTGTTATGAATAGGAAAACCATAATAAAACATATCCTCAACTTCTTCTTTATTTAAATCAATAGGTTCAATATTGATATATTTATTTCTTTCTTCCTCTATTTCTTCGATTATATTAATAAAATCTGCATAGCAAATATAATCTACACCATCTTTTTCATAAATATATGTATTAAATCTAAATAATGGGCAAGATATAAAATATTCAAAACTATCATCTATTTCTTTTTGAGACATATCACTACTTCCATTAAAACTTAATGATTTAAAAGCATCCAAAGAAAGGTAACCAAGCATTCTTAAAATAGCAATTGGTAAAATATAGAGATCGGAAGATGCACCTTCTTTCTCAAACTTTTTAACAGCCTCTTTGACATTTTTTATTTGCTCTGGAAATATAGTTAAATCATCAGAATTAAATATAAATTTACTATTTAATGTTCTTATTTCACACATATAATCTAAGTAATCATCTTCATCAAATTTCTTATCAATAATCATTTTTAAAAACTTCAATTCTTTAGAACTACATAAATAATATAAAAAATCTTTATAACTAAATTGTTTTTTTACTTCCTCAATCATTTGAGGAATTGAAACATCATTTATATTTTTTGGATTTTCAACTATTTTAAAATAATTATCATAAACACTCTCTTTATCATTATAATACTCTAGCACATTAATCCCTCCATTCATATAATAATATAATTATTATAGCATAATTACTTAAAATAACAAATAAAAATAATTAGAGATTTTCCCTAATTATTTAATTTTTCTTGCTTCTAAATAAAATCTTTTATCATAACTATGGCCCATACTAAATGTTTTTCTAGGAAGAGCTCCATCTAAAATAACTGTTTTAAATAAATCATCTTTAGCCATAGCATCAAAAATTATACCAACATTACCCTCTTTAGAACCAAAATCTTTAGTTACATCATCACCATGAATGTAATCAATATTTCCTTTATGATTTGATAAATAATCATCTAAGAACATTTGAATAGAGCCTACTGCAATATTTGATTTTGGATTTTCAATATATAATACTTTATCCATATCTTTTGTAATAAGTTCAAATTTTTGACCATTACCTTCTTCATTAATATTATAATATTCATATAAATTTTTAATTAAATCAGATGCATCAGTATCAAATATTACTCTATGAATTGCCTCAAATTCTAGGGCACTACTGTGAAGATTTACAAGTTCAACTAAAGCATATCTTGCTGGACTTTCTAAAGCAGCATCACCCATAGTTTCTTTTATTTTTTCATAACATGCTTTAGCGGTAGCAAGTGAATGATTTCCATCACCCATAGCAAATAAAAGAACTCCCTTATCAGTAACATTATATTTACTTTCAAAATAAGTTTTATCTGCTAAAGCCTCTAAACCTCTAATAATTTCATTTTGAATATTTTCATTAAGTTTATAACCTTTAATATGTCCACCATTTTGCATTAAATCAAAGTCATATACTACATCTTCAGTAGTAACTTTATTTTTTAGACTCTCAATAATACTTTTCTTTTCATCATCAATTAAAATCATAATATGTGGAAGCTCTAAAGAGGCATTTTCTCTAACTTTCATTCTTGGTGGTATTCTTTCTATTACAGTTTTTTCTGTTGCTCTAATAAGTGTTTGTGAACCTTTGTCATAAGAATAATCCTCAAGGTCTACAATACCCATTATACCCTCTCTTACTTTTCCATCATTTTGAGTTCTTTCTAGATAAATCATTGAATTATCAAGTTCTGTAAATATATCTTCATTAAGATACTCTGTCATTGTTTCATTAATTTTTTTAATTCTTTCCTCAACATTGGCATCATTTAAATAAATTTCTGGTAATGTTATTCTAAGTGTTGATGGAGCAGAACCAACAATATTTTCTACTTCTTCCCAATACTTTGGTTCAGATGTATATTGATCACATGCAACAACACTCCATTTATGCATATCAACGTTTTTTGGAATTAAAATATTTCCTGCCTTAAAAGGTACTTTCATTTTCTCATCTCCTACTAAATAGTATAGCATAACAAATAAAAAAACAAAATATTTTTAAAACATTTTGTCTACATTTTTAGGAACCTTATCATTTACTATTTTATCAATTATTTTCTTTCTTTTTTCATCACTTACTGGTTTTCCAGTTAATCCAGATAAAGTATCTATTACTTCATTTAAAGT
>DJOC01000089.1 GCA_002439555.1 Caryophanales bacterium UBA6448
TAAAAATAGTTGGAGGAGATGGTTCATCCTTAAATCCATATAGAATAGGCTAAAAATTGGGAGAAAAAGCAATATTTGCTTTTTTTTTTTGACTTTACGTAGTATAATTTATTTAAGGAGGTAGAATATGGGAATAATAATCGGCATTGTTTTAATACTTGCTGTTACAGCATTCTTTGCAGTAATGACTTGTAAAAGTAAACATAGTGATTTATTTAGATGGCTTTTAATTGCTATTTTTGCAGCAATATGCATTACTTGGGTAGTTCCTTATGGATATTTTAATGGTTCTACTTATGGTGAAGTAGCAATGAAAAGAATTGGTCTTTCTGATCTTCCATCACTTTTATATTACGCTGCTTATTTTGGACTTACAACAATAATTTATTTATTTATTCTTGGCGGTTTCTATGGAATTTTATCTAAAACTAAATCATATAGTACTTTAGTTAATAAAATTTCTAAAAAACTAAAAGGTAAAGAAACTATTTTTATGGTTGTTACTTCAAGCGTGATAATTATTTTATCATCACTACTTAAAAGTACTTTTGCACTTTTAGTATTTGTTCCATTTATAGTATCAATTTTACTTAGTATGGGACAAAGCAAACTTACTACATTTGCTGTAACATTTGGTTCAATTTTAGCTGGACTTTGCGGTGCAACATACGGAAGTGATGGACTATATTTCTTAAATTACTATATGTCTACAGAAGTAACTAGTGGTTTAGGTTATCGTGCTATTATTGCTGCTTGTGCCCTTGTTGCTTACGAAGGTTTATTAATCTTTAAACTTACAAGAAAGTCAAATAAAAAGAGTAAAGAAGAAAATTCTTCAGAAGTTGATCCATATAGTGCTGTTGAGGTTAAAGGTAAAGTTAGTACTTGGCCAATTATCGTAGTATTTAGTGTCTTATTTGTATACTTAATTCTAGGATATACTGCTTGGTCTACTAACTGGAACATTGAAGTATTTACAAATTTCCACAAATGGTTAACTGAACTTAAAATCGGTAAAGATTTCACAATCTTTAGTTACATTTTAGGCTCAGGTGCTGTAGAATTTGGTACATTTGAAATTACTGCTATAATTGCTATGTTAATGGTTTTATCTGCATTAGTGGCTTTTATGTCAAAATTCAAATTCCAAGAATTTCTAACATCATTTGGTGAAGGTGCAAAGAAAATGCTTAAACCTGTATGCTTATTTGTTTTAGTATATGTTGTATTTATCGTAGCATATACATCTCCATTTATTCCAGCACTTTCTAACTGGGCATTTGGACTTACAAAAACATTTAATCCATACATTACTTCAGTACTCGCATTTATTACATCTATTTTCCACGCTGATTTAGGATATACTGGCTATGCTGTTGGTGGCTTTATAAATGCAAGTTATGCAAGTGACGTTACACTTGTTCAAACTATTTATGTTGTTACTTATGGTCTTGCACAAATCCTTATGCCAGTAAGTGGTGTACTTATGGTTGGTCTATCATATTTAAAGATAGATTATAAACAATGGTTCAAATATATTTGGATGTTTGCGGCTGTAATGTTTGCTGCTTTATTAATACTTGCAACTATTGTATACTATTAATAAAAGCTAAAAAAAGAATATTTTTTAACATTTATTCTTTTTTTTATTGCAAAAATATAGTAAAATGAATTTATAAGGATATGATGAATATATGGAAAATAAAAATAAATTAACTGTTTCAAGTTTGATAGCAATTTTATTACTTCTTATTATGGTAGCGGGAGCCTCTTTTGCATACTTTGGTTCTTTTAGACAAGATGTTAATGGGGTAACAAATATTAATGTAACGACTAGTAAGGGATTTAATACAACTATTACCTCAACATCTGCACCATTAGAACTTCACGCAACCCTTGCAAATATGATTGCTTCCTCACCAGGTTCAGTAGTAGCAGATAGTAATGTAAATTTAAATGTGTCACTTGTTCTTGGTGGAACTGGAACAACTTATAAATGTCTATATGATATAGTTTTTGAATATGATTCTGGTAGTGATGTATATGGTAGTGATGATGTTCCTGTAACAGATGCTTCACAAAAAGAATTAACATTAACTGTATCATCACAAACTGCAAGTGGTACAAATAGTTTTAGTGAAGAGAAAAATTTTGCTTATGATAGTTCTTGGGAAAGCGTAAATAGTACTTTCAGAAAAACAATTGTTAAAGATGCATCAATAACAGATAGTTCAGTAACTGGAACAACAGATACATGGAATTTAAATTTAAAATTTTATTTACTTTCACAGTCACAAGCGAAAGTGCAAGGAAAGACATTTAATGGTTCGTTTTTTGTAGATAATATAAGGTGTGGTGTTAAATGAAAATAAATAATTATTATGATAGTTTTTATTACATTTTTTTTGGAATATATTTTGTAATATGTCTTGCACTTATAGCAATAACACTTTTTTTGAAAGTAAGTACAACTTATGTAATCGTTGGATTTATAGAACTAGCTATTATATTTACAATGATGATGTTCTTTTATGTTAAGGCTTACTTCTTACAAAAAGATAAGATTGTAATAAGGTCAGGTTTTGTTAGAAAAGAAATTCCTTACAAAAGTATAAAAAAATGTTATGTAGTAAAAAATATTAATCCATTTTATTCAACATCAATAAAAAGACTTGCTATTAAATTAAAAAATGGAAAAGAAATATATATTAGTCCAGTTAAAATGGATAATGTTTTAATGAAAATAATAAGAAAGGTAGAATTATGACAGATTATATAATAATAGGACTTCTTGTAGTTAATTTGATTTGCTTATTAATTTTTTTATCTAAGAATAATAATAAAAATAATAATGAGATGATTGAAAAATTAGGTAAATTTGAAACTGATATTACTAAGTCAATTGGCGATTTTAAATTTGATTTTTCAAAAGTACTTACAAATGATTTTGAAGTGTTAAATGAAAGAATTGAGAGAAAACTGACATTAATAAATGATATGGTTAATGAAAGGCTTGATAAGAATTTTGAAAAGAGTAATAAGACATTTAATAATGTGCTTGAAAGACTTTCTAAAATTGATGAGGCTCAAAGAAAAATTGATGATTTAGGAGCGGATATTATATCACTTCAGGGAGTACTTACAGATAAGAAAACTAGAGGAACTTTTGGTGAGGTAAATCTTGAATATATTTTAAATAATGCTTTTGGACCTGCAAGTGGAGGAATATATAATACGCAAGTTAAATTTGATAATGGCTATATAGTTGATGCACTTTTATATGCACCATCTCCGCTTGGAACAATATCAATTGATAGTAAGTTTCCTTTAGAAAACTATCAAAAAATGGTTAATAGAACATTTACAAAAGAGCAAAGACTTGCTTATGAAAAGTTATTTGTTCAAGATGTAAAAAAACATATTAATGATATTAAAAATAAATATATTGTTCCTGGAGTAACAACCGATGAAGCAATTATGTTTTTACCAGCAGAGGCTATTTTTGCGGAAATAAATGCATATCATCCAGAGCTTATTACATATGCTTATAATAATAAGGTATGGATTACTGGTCCAACAACCTTAATATCAACACTTTCAACAATATCTATGATTATAAAAAATATTGAAAGAGATAAATATGCAAAAGTTATTCATGAAGAGTTAAATAAACTTTCAGTGGAATTTTCTAGATATAAAGATAGATGGGAAAAATTATCTAAAAATATTAAGGCGGTTAATAATAGTGTTGATGAACTTACCACAACGACTGATAAAATAACTAAAAAGTTTGATGCAATCAATAAAGTTGAAATAAAAGAAATTGAGGTTAAAAATGACAAAAACTAAAAAAGATAATTTATTTCTTACATTTTTACAAGGCTTTGTAATTGGTTTTGGAATTATTTTCCCAATAAGTTCCTCAGTCCTTGCAATGACAATGGGTATTTATGAAAGACTTTTAAAGGTTATTAATAATTTGTTTACTTCCTTAAAAAAGGAAAAGGGCTTTTTAATAAGTTTTGTTTTAGGAGTAGTTGCTTCAGCAATAGTATGTTGCCTTATTTTAAATATTACTTTAAATAAATTCCCAGTTGCAACATTATTATTTTTTGTAGGTCTAATCGTTGGAGGAATCCAGATGATCGTTAAAAAGACTGAAAAGAAAATAACCATTCCAAATGTAATATGCGCTATAATTGGTGCAGCATTACTTTTATCATTATCATTTTTAGGTAGTGAAAATGATGCAGTGATTACCACTAATCTTATCGGTTATTTAAAAGTTTTTGGCGTAGGTATAGTGGCCGCCGGTACGATGATTATCCCAGGAGTTTCAGGAAGTGCTATTCTTATTATATTAGGTTATTATGCACCACTTCTTGCAATTATTTCTGATACTATGCATTTTAATAATTTAGGTACGAATATTTTAATTATATTAGTGTTTGGTATAGGAATGTTAATTGGACTATTTGGTATGAGTAAACTTATGGAATATCTTTTAGATAAATATAAGATAAAAACTTATTTTGCAATTGTAGGTTTTGTATTTGCCTCAATCATTAATATTATTATATTGATATTTGGTTATAAATTTAAATTATTAGAATTTATTATTGGTATGGTTTTATTCGCGGGGGGATATATACTAAGTGCCAAATATTTAAAGGGTGAGTAATGGAAATTATTGTTATATGCAATAATATTATTGGAAATAATTTAATCTATAATGACTTGGATTTACCTGAAAATAAAGTAAGATTGCCTATAATAAATAAAATAAAAGATACTGCAAAAAGTGTATCATTACTAAAATTATTATCCGATGCTAATGCAATATATTCCTCACCTAATGCAAGTAATATGTTATTTGCTAAAACACTTGCCAAAAGGATTAATAAGGATGTTTATTTATCGGATAAATTTGCTGATGAAAAGATAGGCAATTTAAAAAAACAAACTATCAGAGAAGTTTATTTTATGCAAGAACACGATTTCAATATTAAACTTACAGATGGTGAAAGTTTAAATGAAGTTGGAAAAAGAATAAAGGGAGAAATAGAACATATTACTAATTTAAATAATCTTCGTAAAGTGGTTATTTTTACTCATAAAAGAGCGCTTTTAGGGTATTTAATTAATGTTTTAGAGCCCTCATATACCCTTGAGGATAATTTAGTAATAGAGTATGATGATAATGTTATTTATGATAATAGTAAAAATGATATAGATATTTATAGATTAACATTTGATCATAGTGATTTAGCAAATATAGAGAAAATCATTTATTAAAGAAAGGAAATATATTATGAAAAAAA
>DJOC01000045.1:0-6401 GCA_002439555.1 Caryophanales bacterium UBA6448
TTTTTTAAGTATTAAATAATAAAAATAACCCATAATAATATTGGTGATAGAATGGAATATAAAAATGTACCTAATATGTTAAGTACAAAAGATGTAATGTATCTTGAGGATATGTTTAAATGGAATTATGGAGCATTTAAAAGTACTTCGAATATAACTACTAAAGATGCAAATATTAAAAAAATACTAAATAAATGCTCTAAAATATGTAAACAAAATATGGAAAGTATTTTAGATATTTTAAAGGATGGTAAGGCAAATGAATAACACAATTAAAAACAAAATGGTAACTGTTCCAAAAGGAATAAAATTAAATGATGAAGACTATTTAAATAGTGTATTATCTTCGTTTAAAGAAATGTCTAAAAATTATAGTATTGTTTTAACTGAATCTAGTAATGAGCCATTATATAAAACTTTAAAGAAACAATATGATACAATAACAAATATGCAAAGAAGTTTATTTGAGCTTATGTTTGAATATGGGTGGTATTCTTTAGAAAAGGCACCAAAAACTAGTCTAGATAGTAAATATAGTACCTTAAATACCCAGTTAAAAGATTTAGAAAATTAAAAAAATGGTAAATATTTATCATTTTTTATTTTTGAACATATTTAATTAGTTTTGCGTGAACAACCATTTTATCATTATCATTGTAGCAAGTAGATAATGTTAATACTTTATCATCATTTGTAACATCAGTTTCAAAATTATAACTAGATCTTTCCTTTATTAAATTTATAAAACTTTCAAATTCATTATCACTAAAGGAAGTTTTTAAATAATCACTAGTCGTAGCAATTTTATATACACTAAATATTTGCCAAATTGAATTTTCTTTTTCAGTGGATATTTTTATAATATAGTTATCTTTATTACTTTGCCAAGAGGATTTTAAAGTATCTTTTAAAGAGCCAAACATAGTTCCATTAATTCTCCCGTGTCCATAAATAATAGTATTTTTATCATTTAGTTCATTATTACGATAATCTAAAAATATCCAGCCAGCATTATTATATGTTTTGTCAAATGATCTATTTAAATAATAATCATTATCAGTATTTTGTACAAAAGGATAGTTAATATTTGTTCCCATAACTTTAATAAATCCAATAGTATCAGGGTTAAATGTTTTAAGTTTGTTAATATCTACATCGATAAATTTTAAATTCATATAATCAAAATATATATCTTTTTCATCTTCATTGATAATGATTTCATTATCATAACTTTTTTCATTTATTTCATAGGTTTCAGCAACCTTTTTAATAATATCATTGGTATTATTATTGTCTATAAGCCACATAATTACCTTAATTAAAGAAAATAAAAAAACTATTAACATTATTAGAAAAAATATTAATAAGCACAAATTCTTAATATTTAGTTTTTTTCTTTTTTTAATAACTATATTTTCCATATGATTTAAGTATAGCATAAAATTTTAACTTTTTAAAATAATTAATTGATTAAAATTATAGTTTTTGTTATACTTGTTTTAAGGTGATTATGTTGAAAAAAGTTATGATAATGGTACTAATGATTGGTTCTTTATTCTTATGTGGTTGTGGTAAGAATGAAAGCAATAATAATAAAGAAAAAGAGAATATTACTTATACAAATAAATTTGAATGTACTAAAGAAGACACTTTAACAAAAGATCAAGTTTTTTATGTTACTAAAGAGGAACCTGTTAATGGGGAAAAAGGTGATGCAGTTAAAGTTACATATTCTAGATCATATGATTTTGATGAAAATGGTGAAAATCTCCTTGCATATTATGACATAACAACATATGATTATATTTTAGATTATGATATGGATAAACAAAAAGCATATTATGAAAATAATTGTAAAGAAATAGATCAAAAAACATATAAATCTTGTGAAGTAATCTTAGATGATAAGAGGGTAGTTGTAACCTCAGAAATTGATTTATCCTCTGAAGTTGCTAAAGAATATCTTACTACTGTTTCTCTTAACGATGTTAAAGAAAATTATGCTGATACTCCATATACTTGTAAGTAGGTGATTGGTATGAAATATGGAATATATAGTTATGAAGAAAGACTTAAAAATCCTAATCTACCTTTAATAGATTTTGAGTATTTAGTTAATCATCCAGAATGCATTAATTATGTATGGGAAAAATATTTAATGGATATTAATTTTCAAAATAAAGTAAATGAAAAGATGCTATATGATGAAAATTTCAAAAATAGGTTTAATAGTTTGTTTAGTGGTTATCTAAACAAGGAAAAGAGTAGATAATATGTATAAGTATTTATTTGATATAAGTTATAATAATAAAGTTTTTTCTATCTTTTTAGGAGAAAACAATCATAAAGCATTTTTAGAAAGTAAAGATGGAAAATATTTCTATCCTTTATACGATGACTATTTGTATTTAAACGATACGTTTAATAAGAAAAATTTTGTTAGTTATAAAATTGAAAAATTTAATTTTAAGGAAAAAGTAATGATTAAATCTACTGCGGTTGCACTTGCACTTTTAACTCTTAATACAGCCGCAAGTCTAAAAGATAAACCTAAATCTATGGATGAGGATGATATTGGAGAAAGTAAGAGTGTGATTGCTGAAATAATCGAAAATGGTCCACACTTTGAAGTTTCGGAGAATAAAATTACCTCAAAAGCGGATTTAGATAAATTCTTAGGATACGAAAGTGTTACTGATGAGATGTTATATAGTGCAATTGAGGAAAATAATCAATTAACGAATGATGATAAAGAAAAATTAAAAAATGTAATAGTTAAAATAAAGGAAAAGTCTGAAAATTTTGATTTTAGAATTTTTTATGAAAATGTTAAAACGTTAAATATTTATATGATGGATAATAGTTCAATGGCTAAGGAGTATGGATTAGGTGTAAAAGGTTGTTATGATGTTAAAAAAAATACAATTTTTTATACTGATAGTAGTAATGATGAAATTTTGTATCATGAAATGTGCCATACACTATTTGATTATTATCGAAACGATAATGGTAAAATTGTTTATAAATTTAATGAAACCGGTCAGTCTTTAGGAGAGGCTATGAATACAAAAATAACTAATTTTATAGTGCAAGATTCATCCTATGGATATCAATGTTCTATTTTAGACTTTTTACTTGTAAACTCACCATATTCATTAACAGAATATAATTATGAAGGTATAAATGGTTATAAAGAAAAACTTGTAAAAGATTTTCCAACCATTGATATTGATTTTATATTTAATGTAATTGATTGTATAACAACCACTCAAAATAATCATAATATTTCAATTAGTTTAGATAAAGCACCAGCTTTTATCGAGGAACTTTTTAATTTTGTAAAAATAAATCCAGATTCATATCCATATTTTAAAGTAATATGCGAGTATGTTAATGATGATGTTGTTCAAAAATATGAAAATGAATTTGAAAACTTAAAGGGTATCAAAAGATGAAAAAATATAGTTTGTTTAAGGAAGTTAAGATAAGTAATATTATTTTAGTTGTCTTAGGAATAGGATTATGTATAATGTCTTTAGTTATTGATGAAAAATTTCATTATACTTATTTAATATTAACAATTTTATTATTAGCCATCTTTATTAGAGATTTAAAAAAATATTTTAATTTAAAAAATAATGGTAAACTTATTAAGAATGCAAATTATAAAATAATTTATCAAAATGGTAAAAACTATTTAAAAGTATTTTATAAAGATAATAATTTAGATTATGAAATAATCGGAAAGCTTACTTTTAAAAGTAAGGAAAAATCTGGTAAAACCGATATATTAGTAAATAAAAAAGACCCAAATGAATTTTATGCATTTGGACCTTTAAAATAACTTTTACCTTTCTTTTGTAAAGATAATTATAATGATGGTAAAAGTATTTAGTTAGAAATTTCTTTTTTCTAACTATTTTTATTATGCTCTAATTTTTAAAATATATACATATAATTGCCTTTTTTTAGGTTTTATTTTATAATTTAATTGGTGATGGAAAATGCTTATATCAAATTGGCAAGATTATAAAATAATTAAAGCTAGTAATGGTCAAAAGTTAGAAAAATGGAATAATATTAAATTATTAAGACCAGATCCTATTGTAATGTGGAATTTAGGTGATATTTCAGAAAATGAATGTGATGCTGTTTATTATAGGTCAAATACAGGTGGAGGTTATTGGAAAAATATTAAAAATATTCCTGCATATTGGCAAATTAAATATAATGATTTAGTTTTTAATATTAAACAAATGGGTTTTAAACATACAGGACTTTTCCCAGAACAAGCAGTAAATTGGGATAGGATGATTAAAAAGATTAAAGAAAGTGGTAGAAAAGATGTTAAAGTATTAAATCTTTTTGCATATACAGGTGGTGCCACAGTTGCGTGTCTTTCTGCAGGGGCTAGTGTAGTTCATGTTGATTCTTCGAAAGGAATTAATGATTGGGCAAAGGAAAATGTAAAATCATCTGGCTTTGAGGATAGGACTGTACGCTTTTTAGTGGATGATGTAAAAAAGTTTGTTCAAAGAGAAATTCGAAGAGGCAATAAATATGATGCAATTATAATGGATCCTCCGAGCTATGGAAGAGGTAGTAATAATGAAGTATGGTCTATTGAAAAAGATTTAGATGGCCTTCTTAAAAATTGTAAAGAAATACTTAAGGATGATTTTTTATTTGTATGCGTTAATACTTATACAGCCAATTTATCACTTTTAACTTTAGAAAATATATTGAAAGTTCATTTTAATAATAATATCAAAATTGATGAAATAGCCCTTCCTATTGAAAATACTAATTTATATTTGCCTTGTGGTATAACTGGTTGGATTACAAATGACTAAATTAAATGTTTTATATGAAGATAATCATATTATAGTGGTTTTTAAACCCGCGGGTATTTTATCACAAGCAGATAAATCTAAGGATGTTGACATGCTTACTATCATAAAATCTTATTTAAAGGAAAAATATAATAAACCAGGAAATGTTTATTTAGGTCTTGTTCATAGGTTAGATAGACCTGTAAGTGGAATAATGGTATTTGCTAAAACCTCAAAGGCTGCATCGAGACTTTCTGATGAAATTAGAAATAATAAAATGCATAAAAAGTATTTAGCAATTATTCATGGTTATTTAGATAATAAAGAGGGGACTTTAGTAAATAGAATAGAAAAATTAGATAATAAGAAAGTTTTAATAGATACTCCAAAAGGTAAAGAGGCTATTTTAAATTATAAAGTTATCAAAGAAAAAAATAATCTTTCTTTGGTGGACATTAATTTGGTTACAGGCAGGTATCATCAAATTAGAATTCAATTTGCAAGTATTAATCATCCATTGTATGGTGATTATCTATATAATAAGAAGGACACTAATAAACTTGCTTTAGTTTGTTATAGTTTATCTTTTGTGCATCCTACGACTAGGGAAAATATGATTTTTAAATTGGAAAATACGGAAAATTACATAAAATTGTAATTTTTTTGTAGACTTATGGTTTCTTTTGCACAAAGTATTTATTTTTGCGGTATAATAATATTTGTTATGAAAGAAATTGATAATGAAAAAGTTGGCAAGTTTATTGAAAACTTGAGAAAAGAAAAGGGATTGAGTCAGCAGGATCTAGCCGAAAAACTTTCAGTTTCAAATCAAGCAGTATCTAAGTGGGAGAGTGGGAAAAATTTACCAGATATTGCTATACAAAAACAAATATGTGAGGCTTGTAATATCACGTTGGAAGAACTTCATGCTGGTGAAAGAGATATCGCTAAAAGAAAAAATACTAAGAAACTGAAGAAAGAAAATAAGATATTTCTAATAATTATTTTATTTTTAATTCCAATAATGACATTTTTTATTGTTTATTTTGCATTGAATTTTAGAGCCCTAAAGGTTTATTATTCAAATAGTAATATTACTAACGAAGAAAACGGAGTAAGAGCCAATTTATTAATTTTAAAGCTACCTAGAAAGTTAATTATATTTATAAATAATATTAAACCATATAATTATGAAGTTAAGGATTCGGATTTATTGGATTTAAAATTATATTCTGGTGGTAAAATATTATTAAGTTCAAGTATGATAAAAAATGATATTTTTGAGGTTGAAACTACACAAGATATTGATAGAAAAAACGTTAGAATAGTCTTAAAAATAGATAGCGTGGATGGTACATCCCAAACTTTTGAAAGAAAAATGAAATTAATAAGATATGAAAAGGATGAAAATAATGATGATAAATATGAAAATAAATCATTAAATTATCTTTCAAGTGATGAAATTGCTAAAAAATTAATAAAAGATGGTTATACTCTTAAAGATAATAATGTTTATGAAAAGGAAGAAAATGATAATAGTAAACAGTTAAGAATAAAATATGATTTAGA
>DJOC01000045.1:6485-7087 GCA_002439555.1 Caryophanales bacterium UBA6448
TGTTGATTATCAATTAAATGTATTTCAAACTGTTGTTTTTAATAATAATGACATTGATAATATATCAGAAAAGTATGTTTTTGATTTAAAAAATTCAAAAAATAATTGTGAAATTGGTGAGTGTACAACACTGAAAAATACCCGTAAACTCGTAGAAAAATACCTATTCCAACTTCAGGTTGGATAGGGTCCAACTTACTTTATCTTGCATTTTTCGACACTTTGGGGTTATGATAGTCTCGAAAGGAGGTACAAGTTGAAGATAAGATTTGTAATTGCTGCATTTCTTGTAATCTTATTTGTTCCATTTGGATTTGTTAAAGCACAAAATATTTCCGAAGACATTAGTAATGATTATCTTATTAATCAAAATGGTGTAAGAATTAATATTGCTGATTATAATGTTCTTTCTGAAATATATAGTGATGCTTATATTCAAACTATGACAGATGAAGATTACACTAAGTTTAAGGCAAAAAATATTAATGTTAACAACTTAGTAAAATCTGAAAAGTATTACAAAACAGTCATTAATAATTTAACAAATGAAGTTACAAATACTGAAGTATCAGAATATGAATTTAATAATTATAATCCTGATG
>DJOC01000045.1:7250-22117 GCA_002439555.1 Caryophanales bacterium UBA6448
GAATGATCCCAAGTACAAGATCATTTGATGTAATGGCCGTAAGATATGTTGGAATGAGCGATGTTGATGGTACACAGTATGGAAGACAAATCTGGGGAACAGACGGAAATTTTACATACGTACAATATGGATGGAATGGAACCAATATTAATAGACAAGATAATGGTTTTGGAATATCTATGAATATAACTAATGATAGTACAATTAATTACCTTGAAAATTATATTGATTCATGTGTTAAATTTTCTGGAACATTTCAATGGGCTGGAGCAAGTTATCAACACGCAACAAAAACAACAACACTTGCTCAATCAAAAAGTTATACTTTAGCAGAAGATGGCAAAAATGGTGTAATACTATTTACTGGAAATATTGGGTCTAAATATGATAATATGCCAGGCGTTTATGCAGAATTGTAACATCTAGTGGCTTCAACAAGAAGTGTCATTATGAAGTTAAACTTATGTTTAATGAATTAATTGGATGCTTGCTTAAAGTTATTTGTTTAATTGTTATTAATATGTATATGGATGAATAAGTCTGTAAATATTTATTGTTTAAATTCTTAGTTATAAAAAATATTTTAAATAAATCGCACTCACAATAACTATTTATTAAAATTAAAATATAATATTTGATTTAAATTAATAATGATTATTAAAATATAATGCTAGTTATTTATTTTTATATCGAAAAAAAATCATTTTAAAAAATAGACAATGAGGTTGTCGCATAAATAATTAGAATCCGGTTTATATTGCAAATAACTTTTAAAAATATTATGAAAGTAGAAAATAAAATTTTACTAGCTTCAAAATATTATTTAAAAAAATTAATATTAATAAAAAAGAAAAAATATGTTAATAAATTGCTCAACACAACTTTATAATTAGTATTAATTTTTATTCTCAACACTTAATTGTGTTGAGATTTTTTTTAGTTACAGTTTAACCATTATGTGAAAAAACTGCTACAAACTTAGTAAAATGAGATGTAATATAATTATGTTAAACTAATAGTCGAGATTTTATCTCGCTTTTTTATTGATATTATAATATAATATTATTAGTTGGAGAAGTTATTTAAATGAAAAAAAATAAATATAACGATGATATATATTCTATGTATGAAAAAGAAGTTAATAAAAATAAGTTATTAACCAAAGAATATGCTTCTTTAAAACTAGAAGAATGTATTTTAAAAAGAAAAATAAATGAAACTAAAAATAAGATAGATAACGAAATAAATAGAGAAATTAAATTTTATAATGAAGAAAATAATAAATTACAAAAAGACTTATCTGCAGCTTATGAGGAAATAGTTAGATTAAAAGCTGAAATTAATAGTAATACTGAAGATAATAATTAATAGATAGTAGAAAAGTTGACTAAATCAATTAAAGAAGATAATATTTTAACAATTGGGAATAATTATTTTTAATCATAAATCAGGAATATTTAAGTATGCAACAATGTCATCACAGGAAGATATTGTATCGAGGCAGAATAAAATATACCATAAACACAGTGGAAAATGACATTATAGTAACACAAATCATCATTTTCTATAAAAAAGTGTTAAAATTTAATTGACATATCATAAAATATTTACTATAATTAAAAATGTATTGAGAAGCCCAATTAGCTCAGTCGGTAGAGCGCATGGCTGTTAACCATTAGGTCGTAGGTTCGAGTCCTACATTGGGCGCCATTTAAAAAATTAAGTCGCTAATTGTGGCTTTTTTTTATGCTTGAATAATGATATAATCTTTAATGAAGGGTGATTAACTATGAATGAAAAAATTAGTATGCTTGAACGTTATGGTGAGAATCTAACAGCTAAAACTTATATAACCGATCCTGCGATTGCAAGAGAAAATGAAATAAAAGAATGTATGCTTATTCTTATGACACCAGAAAAGAGTGCTCTTTTAGTGGGTAAAGCTGGTATAGGTAAAACTGCTATAGTCGAAGGTATTGCATATAGAATCCAAAAAGGGATGGTTCCAAATGCCTTAATGGGATGGACAATTATTAAAATTAATATTACAAGTTTAATTGGTGAAACTCAAAGTGAAGGTCAAACAGAAAACAGAATTGATTTACTTGTTCAAGAACTTGCAAGAAGTCCAAAAACTATTCTTTTTATTGATGAAACTCATTTACTTGTAAATAGACAAGGTGGATTAGACTTTGCAAATATGCTTAAATCTGGTCTTGACAGAGGAACAATTAAAATGATTGGTGCCACTACAACTGAAGAATATGAAACTTATATTTTAAGAGATAGAGCATTTTTAAGAAGATTCCAAAAAGTTGATGTCCTTGAGGCATCACAAGATGATTGTGTTAAGATTTTGATGGGAACTTATCCAAAACTTGAACAGCAAATAGGAGTAAAACTTAATTATACACCATTTATAATTGAAAAAATAATGCGTTTTATCGTAGAAATGACTGATGAATATAAAAGAATTTATGAAATAAGTAATAGATATCCTGATATTTGTTTAACAATCATTGCTAATGCCTTTACTTATGCACTTTTTGATAACAGTCCTGTTGTAACAATTAAACATTTTTATAAAGCAATATGTAATACAAAAAGTATTTATCCTGATGCACTTGCAAAAGAAAAACAAAGATTTATTACTGTTTTTGCTGATATGATTAGAAATGAAAATGTTGATATTAATGATACAAAGTAGGTGCTTATGAATATTGTAGTTAATAATTTTAATATAATAGAAATACTTTTGGTAACATATTTAATTAGTTTTGCCCTTGTATTTTTAACAAAGAAAATTGCTATTCACGTTGGAGCACTTGATATGCCAAACGAAAGAAAAGTTCATAAAAAACCAATGCCAAGACTTGGTGGTCTTGCTATTTATGCATCATTTCTATTTGGCTATATGGTATATGGTACAGTTACAACGCAAATGCTTTCAATACTTATTGGTTCATTTATACTTGTAATGCTTGGTGTATTTGATGATATAAAACCAATTAGAGCAAAGGTAAAACTACTTGTACAAATCATTGTTGCCGGAATTGTTGTATTTTATGGGGGACTTTATTTTAGAGAAATATCATTTTTAGGCTTAAAACTTATATTTCCTACGTGGCTTAATGAATTTATTGCAATCTTTTTTATAGTTGGAGCAATAAATGCAATAAATTTAATTGATGGTTTAGATGGCCTTTGTGCAGGAATTAGTTCAATATATTTTGTTACTATTTCCGTAATAGCTTTAATTTTAAATAAAATGGGTGGTCTTGATATAATTCTATGCATAATTATGCTTGGAGCAACACTTGGATTCTTAACCCATAATTTTCCTCCGGCAAAAACTTTTATGGGAGACTGTGGATCAACATTTTTAGGTTATATGATTGCGGTTATTTCTCTTTTAGGCTTTAAAGGAGCAACATTTACATCTCTTGTTATACCTGTTGTTATTTTAGCAGTTCCAATATTTGATACATTATTTGCAATACTTCGAAGAGTTCTTCATCATAAGAGTATTGATGAACCAGATATGAATCATTTACATCATCAACTTTTAAAAATGAAGTTTTCTCCTAGAGTTACGATTCTTATTATTTATGGTATTGATATATTATTTTCCGCTGTATCAGTATTCTATGTTTTGGGAGATAACCAAGTATCAATGATCGTTTATTTAATAATGATGACTTTACTTTTATATATTGTTGTTAACACAGATATTTTATATGATAAGAAAGATAAGACTAAGAAATTAAAAAAATAATTCTTAGTTTTTTATTTGTTATTAGAATTTTTACAACATTCCTTTGAAAAAAACGCAAAAAAACAAAATATTCCTTTGAAAAAAATGCAGAGCAGTAATATTTCTGGATTTTCTTTAGTATTTTTGATAACATATATTTGAAAGAAGGTTATTATGATAACATATATTTTTAGTACATTTGATAAGAATATTCGTTTTAATGAAGTGGCAAAATATTTTAAAAATGATATGGCTTCGTATAAAAATATAGTATTTATACCTGCAAATTTTGAAAATATGGAAAAAGTTAATGGATATGCAAATATTGATGTATCTTGGTTCAAGGAAATTGGCATTAATTTATCTGAAATAACTGTTTTAAATGATACAATGACTAAAAAAGAAATGATTAAAGTAAGTGAAAATGCTGATATAATTTTTTTAATGGGTGGAGATACTTTAAAGCAAAATGAATTTTTAGAGAAAAATGAATTAAAGCCAATTATAAAAAATTTTGAAAAAGTTGTTATAGGAATAAGTGCTGGTGCAATTAATTTATCAAATATTTCATTATGTTCAAAAGATGAAGAAGATGGAGTAGAAAAGACAGTTACCTATCAAGGTATTGGAAGAATAAATTATACAATTGAACCTCATTTTAATATAGATAATAAAGTTCTTTTGCAAAATGAACTTTACCCTTTATCAAAAGAACTAACTATATATGGACTTCCAAATAATACTGGTGTTAGAATTATTAACAATAATTTTAAAATACTTTATGGTGATTTTTATACTATTTATAAAAAGAGTATTAAAAATATAACTTAATAAAACGATAAATATATAGACAAAAACTATTTTTGTTGCTATGATTTATATGTATGTGATTCCGATATATTTGGTATGTCGGAGGAAAAGAGGAGCTTTTGCTTTTTTTTCGTGAAAAAATACTTGTTGAAATATAAATATAAATTAATGAGTCAAAAAATACTATAATTTTTAAATACACTTAATTTCTATACAATAAATATAAAATTTTACTCGGAAATATAGATTTTTCCAAATAACTTTGATAAAATTAATTTGGTTATGAAAAATGATATTAATGATAAACTTAAATATTTATTAAAACTATTGACTATGATTTTTTTAATTACTAGTCCTATTTTTGATATGACTTTTTTTCATAGTAGAATTACAACTTTAATAAGAATATTTATAATTCTAGTAATTTTTATTTCAACAATATTTTTATATAAAGATAGTCGTAAAAATCTTAAATATATTATTATTTTTTATTTGCTTAGTGCATCTTATTTAATAGTAAGTTATTATCATAATAAAGGTTTTATATCACTTTTTCCAAATAATTTTAATTATAGCTTTATAAGTGAACTATTTACAGTATTAAAATTAGTAATGCCAATAACTTTTATATATTCATTATATTATCAAAGATTAACTCAAAAAGATTATAAAATTGTATTTATTTCTTGGTCACTTTTTATTAGCCTTGAGATAATAATAACAAATATATTTAAAATATCTTTATCAAGTTATTCAGAAAATATTATCAAATATAATATATTTGAATGGAATAAAAATATTAATTATATAGAAAGCGCTAGTAAAGGATATTTTTCTTATGCTAATATGACCTCTTTAACATTATTAATGATGCTAATATATAATTTTTACTTTTTTATTAAAGATAATTTTAAATTTGTAGTTTTAATTTTCTTAATATCAATTTCAATGTTAATGCTTGGAACTAGAGTTTCCTCGGTTGGAGGACTTCTTACACTAACATGTTTAGTTCTTTGCTATTTATTTTTTGTTATAATAAAGAAAGAAAAGTTTAATAAACATTTATTTCTTATGTTACCAATAATTATACTATGGATTATTATATTACCAATTAGTCCATATAAAAGTAGAAATATAGAGTTAAATAAATATAGTAGTGTTGCATCGGATAATGCTAGTGAAGAATCATTAGAAAATAATGATAGTTTTAACGAAAATGCAACTATAGAAAAAGGAGAATATTCAAAGCAAGAATATATAGAAAGTATAGTTAATAATGAACTTATTCCAGAACATTTTTACAAAGTATATTATTCTTATGAGTATGATCCTGGCTTTTGGATTAATTTAATTGAAAATACAGATGAATCTAGCATTAATTATAGATTTTTAGAAGAAAAAATGATAAAAAGAGTAATAGAAATTAACAATAATAAACTAGATATATTGTTGGGTATATCAAACTCTAGAATTCAAAATATTCATAATTTAGAAAGAGACTTTGTTATGCAATATTATTCTTTTGGTATAATTGGAAGCATTATTTTATTAAGTATTTATTTAATAATGCTAATATTAAATATTATTAGTCTATTTAGAAATTTCAATTTTATAAATGCTATAAATTTAATAGCAAATATATTATTTTGTTTTTGTGCATGTTTAACTGGGAATATATTATGCTCTATGACAATGATTATAATTTATAGTTTTTTAAGTAATTATATGATAAACAAGGATGTTAAACTTGATACAACAAATTAATTTTAGTATAATTAATAAGAAGGATGTAAAAAAATATGAAAAAAATAATAAATAATTTAAAATATGTTTATAAGAAATATTCATTTTTACTTGAACAACTTGTTTCAAGAGACTTTAAAGTGAAATATAAAAGAAGTGTTTTAGGAGTAGTATGGAGTCTTCTTTATCCACTTCTTATGATGGCAGTTATGGCTGTGGTATTTTCTAACGTGTTTAAATTTTCAACTCCAGGTGTAAGTTATCTTGCATATTTACTTATTGGTCTTACTTACTTCAACTATTTTAGTGAAGCTAGTAATCTTGCTATGAGTAGTGTTGTTGGCAATTTTAGTTTGATTAATAAAGTATATATACCAAAATATATTTTTCCACTTTCAAAATGTATTTTTGTGGGAATTAACTTTTTACTAACTTTAATACCACTTTATATTGTGATAATTGCTACTGGTACTGGATTATGTTGGCAGCATATATTACTTCCGTATTCATTTATTTGCTTATTTTTGTTTACTGTTGGAATGGGATTCATTTTATCAACAATATCAGTTTTTTTAAGAGATATGTTTTATATTTATGGAATTATTTTAACTATATGGACGTATTTAACACCAATTATGTATGATATAAAGATAATTACCAATCCTACATTACAATTTATTATGAAATTTAATCCGATGTATCAAATTATTAACTTTGCAAGAAGTATAATTTTATATCATAATACTCCAACATTAGGTCAATTTGCGGGATGTGGAGTATCTGCATTAATTATTTTCTTACTTGGAATATTTATCTTTAAGAAAAAACAAGATAAATTCATTTATTATGTTTAGGGAGGTATTTATGGAAAAAGAAAATATGATTGAAATAGAAAATGTTTCCATGAAATTTAACCTTGGAATAGAAAAAGGTTTTTCTTTAAAACAATGGTTTGTAGATTTAGGAAAATATAAAAAAAAGGTTAAAAATGAGTTTTGGGCACTTAAAAATATAAACATAAATATAAAAAAAGGTGAAGTTGTCGGCTTTATTGGTTCCAATGGAGCTGGAAAATCCACACTTTTAAAAGTAGTTGCTGGCGTTATGAAACCTACCGAGGGAGTAGTCAAAGCTTATGGTAATATATGCCCTATGATTGAACTTGGTGCTGGATTTGACCCGCAACTTACTGCAAGAGAAAATATTTATTTAAATGGTGCAGTAATGGGTTATTCAAAAGAACTTATTGATTCAAAATTTGATGAAATAGTTGAGTTTTCTGAATTGAAAGATTTTCTTGATGTACCAGTTCAAAATTTTTCATCAGGAATGGTTGCAAGACTTGCATTTTCAATAGCAACAATAGTTGATCCGGAAATACTTATTGTTGATGAAATACTTTCAGTTGGAGATATTGCATTTCAAGCAAAAAGTGAAAGAAAAATGATGGATATGATAGGTGGAGGAACTACTGTATTATTCGTATCACATTCGCTCTCTCAAATAAAGAAATTATGTGATAAAGTTGTATGGATAGAACATGGGGTTGTTCAAAAAATAGGTGGTAAAGAAGTTTGTGATGAATATTTAAAATTTATGGAAGGTAAGAAGTAGGTGTAGTAATGAATTTATTAAGTGAAAAAATATATAAATATAAAGGAAAAAATGTTTTTTGTAAAAAGAAAAACTCTTTTTTTGAGATAGTCAATAATGGTAATACTTATGGATTTTACATTATTCCTAAAATAATAAAGGCAAAAAGCAATTTGTTTGAAATTCTTTATGAAGGACAGTCTATAGAGGGTTTGTCCGCTAATTTATGCGTATTTAATTTAAAAAAACAATTAGTTGGTGAATTGTCATTAAATTCAAAAAATGTTATTGATGTTTATAAAGATGTTAACTATATTTTTGCTATAAAAGTATTTCCACATTCATCTGTAAAAATTAAAAAAATAGTGCTTGAGGAAAGCTCAAAAACTGAAGATGATTTTATGTTCGAAAGTATTGATAATGATAATAAAATACTTGTAATTACGCCATCATATCCTTCATTAGAAAATAAATATTTATGTGGTTTTGTTCATTCAAGGTTAAAATCTTATAAAGATCATGGTATAAGTTTTGATGTGGTTTGTTGTCATAACTATAATGGTATTTGTAAATATAATTTTGAGGGAATTGATGTTTTAAGAGTAAATTTTAGTAATTTAAGATCAATTTTACAACATAAAAAATATGATAAAATTTTAGTACATTTTTTTGATGACCTATATGCTAAAGTTTTTGATGCATGTTATCTTGATGAAACAGAATTGTATTTTTGGGTTCATGGTCCAGAAACATTATATTGGGACTGGGGTAAATTTACTACAGGATATTTTATTAATGAACAACCTTTATCAAATAACTTAATAAACAAATTTAAGTATAATGATGAAATTATAAAAAAATATAATGAAAAAAATAATGTTCATTGGATTTTTGTTTCAAATTGGATAAAAGAGCATAGTGAAGAATTAATTAATATTAAGTTTAAAAATTATAATGTAATTCCAAATATAATTGATGCAGATACTTTTAAATATGTAGAAAAAGATCCCAAACAAAGAAAAAATGTATTCTTTATCAGAAGATTTGATAATTGTAATAAATATGCAATTGATTTAAATGTTAGAGCAATTCTTGAATTAAGTAAAAGAAAATGCTTTGAACAAATGAATTTTAATATTTATGGTACTGGGGATACTTATGATAAATTAGTAGAACCTTTATTAAAATTTAAAAATGTTCACTTATATAGAGAATTTTTGACACATGAGGAAATTTCTGAGAAGCATAAAGAAAATGGAATTGCATTTTTCCCAACAAGATATGATGCACAAGGAGTTTCAATGTGCGAAGCGGCAATGTCAGGTCTTGCAGTTGTTACATCAGATAATGATGCTGTAAAGGAATTTTTGCCAAAAGATAAAATATATGCAAATACAGAAAATTATGTTGAATATGCAGATATTATAGAAAATCTATATAATAATCCTGAATTGTTTAAAAAGGTTTCTAAAGATTGTCATGATTCTATATATAATAAATGTAATTTTAATGAAACAACTGGTAGAGAAATTGAATTATTTAAGCAAACAAAAAAATTAGATATTACAAAGAAAAAAATAATTAAAGAAAAACAACCAGTATTATCAATAATTATACCATGTTATAATGTTGAAAAATATATAGAAAAAACTATATCAACGATAGTGACATGCAAAAATGCAGATAAAATAGAAATTATTCCGGTAAATGATGGTTCTAAAGATAATACTGCAAAAATTATAAATAGATTAATAAATGAATATAGTGAAAACAAAAAAACTTCAATATTTAATTTTATTGATAAAGAAAATGGTGGACATGGTTCAACTATAAATGCAGGATTAAAAGTTTCCACGGGTAAATATTTTAGAGTAATAGATGGTGATGACTGGATTAATTCACAAGAAATGGATAAATTAATTGATAAACTGGAAAATGAAACATCTGATATAGTTATTACTGATTACTCTGAAGATTTAGCATTTTATAATATTTTAAATCATAAAAAAATATATGATTTTATGATTCCTGGTATTAAATATGATTTTGAAGATTTATGCATTCCAAACTATGGATTTGGTGAATGGGGACCAATTTTAGCTACCGGAAATTATAAAACAGAAGTTTTGAAGGCAACCAATTTTAAGTTATCTGAAAAAAGTTTTTATGTTGATATGGAATATAATATATATTCAATAGAAAAAGCTAAAACAATTACATATTATCCTTATGATATATATAGATATTTTATTGGTAGATCTGGTCAGTCTGTTAGTAAGGAGTCATTTATAAAAAATAGATTTCAACATGAAAAAGTATTACTTAATATGATTACTTATGTTGAAAATAACAAAAATATATCAGAGTTGAAAAAACAATATATTTATGAAAAACTAATTAATCCAATGGCAAATGCTCATTATATAATACTTACTGAATATTTAAAAAAACCTAGCGAATTTAAAGCATTCGATAATTTGTTAAAAAGTCATCCAAAAGTATATTATTCAAAAATAGTATCAAGAAAATTTATTAAACTAAATAGAAAGACAAATGGGTTATTACTTCCTATTAGTCCATTAATAATAAAATTATATAAATTTGTCAGGAGGTGTAAATAATAAATGAAAACTAAATATCTAATTATTGGTGCCGGTATATCTGGGCTAACTTTTGCAAGTTATTGTAAAGATAATTATTTGATTATCGAAAAAGAAAGTGAAGTCGGAGGATATTGTAAAACTCATTATACTAAAGATTATATATGGGATTATGCTGGCCATTTCTTTCATTTTAAAACTGATGAATTTAAGAAAAAATTTATAGATAGTTTAGATAAAAATGATTTTGTTACTCAAGATAAAAAAACATTTATTTATTTTGATGATAAGTTAATTGACTTTCCTTTTCAAACACATATTCATGAACTTTCTAAAGATAAATTTATAGACTGTTTATATGATTTATTTAATAAGGAAGAAAAAGATGATTATGATAATTTTTTAGATATGCTTTATGGTAAATTTGGTAAATCAATTACAGAAATGTTTTTAAAACCTTATAATGAAAAGTTATATGCCGTAGATTTAACTAAACTTGATAAAGATGCTATGGGAAGATTCTTTCCTTATGCAGATGTTAAAGCAATAATTAATAATATGAAGAAAAATGAGGTTAATTCATATAATAATACATTCATGTATCCAAAAAAGGGAGCACAAGTTATTATTGATGTTTTAATGAAGGATATTGATAAAAATAAAATATTATTAAACTCGAAAATAGAAAGTGTTGATTTAGATGAAAAGAAAGTTAAGCTTACTGATGGAACAGAAATTTACTATGAGTATTTAATAAATTCAATGCCATTTGATAAATTTTTAAAACTTACAAATAATAATGAATATATTGATTTTAGTGATAAATTAACATATAACAAAGTTTTAGTATTTAATTTAGGCTTTAATAAAAAATCAAAATATAATGACCATCATTGGCTATATTTTCCTGACAAAAATATAAATTTTTATAGAGTAGGTTTTTATGATAACATTTTAGGTTCTGATAAATTAAGCATGTATATTGAAATAGGTTATCCAAAAGATAGCGTTATTACTGATGAAGATATAAATAAGCAATTAGGATTAACTTTAGATAATTTAAAAAAGTGTGGAATAATAGATGACTCATTTACTTTAGAGGCATATGAAAGTATTGTTATGGACCCAGCCTACGTACATATTGATGCAAAAAATGATTTAAAAGTTAGAGAAATAATGAAAGATTTAGCAAATAAAAATGTATATAGTGTTGGAAGATATGGTGCTTGGACATATTGCTCTATGGAAGACTGCATGGTTGATGCAAAAAAATTATCAGAAAAGGTATAATGAAGAAAGGCAAAAAATGATTAAAGTAATAAGTATATTTGGAACAAGACCTGAGGCTATTAAAATGGCTCCTCTTGTTAAAGAATTAGAAAAAAGAAAAGAAATAGAAAGTATTGTTGTAGTAACAGCACAACATAGACAAATGCTTGATAGTGTACTAGAAACATTTAATATTAAACCAAACTATGATTTAAATATTATGAAGCAAGGTCAAACTTTAGGGGAAATTACCACTAGAGCATTAACAGGTCTTGAAGAGGTTATTAAAAAAGAAAAACCAGATATAGTACTTGTTCATGGAGATACAACAACAACTTTTGCAGGTGCTTTAGCGGCGTTTTATAATGGATGTGCAATAGGACACGTTGAGGCAGGGCTAAGAACATATGATAAATATTCTCCTTATCCTGAAGAAATGAATAGACAGATGGTAGACTGTATGACTGATATGTATTTTGCTCCGACTTTAATGAGTAAAGAAAATCTTTTAAAAGAGGGCAAAGATGAAAATAAAATATTTGTTACAGGTAATACTGCAATTGATGCAATGAGTACAACAATTGATGATAATTATACTCATCCTGAACTTAACTGGATTAAACCAAATGAAAAGATGATTTTACTTACTGCTCATCGTAGAGAGAATCTCGGAGAACCTATGAGAAATATTTTTAAAGCAGTAAAAAGAATAACTGATGAATTTAATGATGTAAAAGTAATTTATCCAATTCATTTAAATCCAAAAGTTAGGGAAATTGCAAATGAAATATTTAAAGGTGATGACAAAGTACATTTAATAGAACCTCTTGAGGTGTTTGATTTTCATAATTTTCAAAATAAAAGTTATATAATTTTAACTGATAGTGGTGGTATTCAAGAGGAAGCTCCATCACTTGGAAAACCAGTTTTAGTTTTAAGAGATACAACTGAAAGACCTGAAGGAATTAAAGCGGGTACCTTAAAACTTGTTGGAACTGATGAAGAAATAATTTATAATGAAACAAAAAAATTATTAACTGATAAAATAGAATATGAAAAAATGAGCAAAGCATCGAATCCGTATGGAGATGGCCACGCATCAGAAAAAATAGTGGATGCAATTATTGAAAAGTTTAAAAATTAGTATCAAATTATTGGTACTTTTTTTTAATCATGTTATAATTGTGTTAGCAGTATAAAGGGAGATGATACAATGAAAGAAGAAGTAATTAGTGCTATAAATTATGTACGAAAATATAAAACTGAAACAGATAGAATTGAAATTAAAACCGCTAATGTTTCATTTCCTAAAAAATGCTATGATACAATATCAAGCTTTTCTAATAAATCTGGAGGATTAATAATTTTTGGCTTAAGTGAAAATAATAATTTTGAAACCGAAGGTGTTTATGATGTTAATGATTTACAAAAACATTTAGCTGATTTATGTACGGATGCTATGGAGCCCTCTATAAGGCCAGAAATAGTGTCATTTGAATTTGAAAATAAGAATATTGTTGCAATGAAAATAAATGAAATATCGCAAAAACAAAAGCCTTGTTATTATAAACCTAAAGGATTAAAAAGTGGTTCATATATTAGAATTGGTGATAAAGATGATGTTATGACTGACTATGAAATATATGCACTTCAAAGTTATAATGAACATATTTGCGAGGATAAAAGACCAACTTATTCTTCATCAATCAAGGACTTAAATATAAAGAGTATTAAAAGCTATTTTTCTTTAATTGAAAGTGATAAACCAAATTTTGCTAATTTATCATTTGAAAATAAATTGATTTTATCTGGTATTGTAGTTGAGAAACAAAAAGAGTTATATCCAACGCTTACTGGTACAATGCTTTTTGGCTTATACCCACAGTGTTTTTATCCACAACTTTTTGTTGCTTGTGTTGTGGTTCCTGGAAAAAAACTTGGTGATACTGGTTTAGACGGAGAAAGATTTATAGATAATAAAAGAGTCGAAGGAACCATTGAAGAAATGCTTGATGGAACACTTAATTTTTTACGAAGGAATATGAAAACAAAAATAATAATTGATTCTTTGGGCAAACGAACGGATATTACAGAATATCCAATTGATGCTTTAAAAGAGGCTGTTGCAAATGCTTTAATACATAGAGATTATTCATCGTATACAGATCGTGGATACATATCAGTTAATATGTATGAAGATAGATTAGAAATTATTAGTCCTGGTGCATTATATGGTCCAAATAAACTTGATAAAATATTTGATTCAACATTTATGGAAGTAAGAAATCCAACTATAGTAAAAATTCTCGAAGAAAAGCATTCTATAGTAGAAAATAGACATACAGGTATTAAAACCATAATGAGAGAAATGGAAAAATATAATTTACCTAAACCAGAATTTTATGAAGAACGAGATTGCTTTAAAGTAGTATTTAAAAATAGTATAAAGTATCAAGAAGAATTATTAAGTGGTGCACAAAGTGGTGCACAAGGTGGTGCACAAAGTGGACAACAAATTTTGCTAAGTGATACTCAAATAAAAGTTTTAGAGTATTGTAACCAAGCAAAAAGTGCCAAAGAAATCAAAGAATATTTAGACATTGCTTCCAAAAGATATGTTGGTGAAAAAGTATTAAAGCCTTTAATTGATTTAGGAATGCTTGAGTACACTAATAAAAATAATTATAAAGCAAGAAACCAAAAATATATTACTGCTAAAAAGGAGATAAAATGAAAGAAAAAATAAGTAAACTTGTAAATGTGTATAAGAAATATGGATTTATTGGATTTTGTAAAAAATTAAGAGCATATATAATTGCAAATTATTTAGATAAAATAAGTTTTAAAACTATATTTAATAAGAAAAAATATACTAAGGAAATTGAAAAAATATTAAGTGATAATAACTATGATAGAGTTATTTTATGGAGAAGTAGTTTTGGTTATAATGTTCCACTTTTTCAAAGACCTCAGCATATCGCAAATAATTTATCTAAAAATAAATGTTTAGTTTTTTATGAAGTAACAACAATGACGGATAAAGTAAAAATATACAAAAAGTTTAGTGATAATTTATATTTATTTAATTATAATAATAA
>DJOC01000045.1:22195-26566 GCA_002439555.1 Caryophanales bacterium UBA6448
CAACTATATTCTACTGACTGGAAATTATCTGTAGAAAATATTGAAAATTATATTTCTAATGGTTTTAAATTTATTTATGAATATATAGATCATATTACACCTGTTCTTTCTGGAACAAAAGATTTGCCTAAAAACATTTCTGATAAATATGAATATATTTTAACACATAAAGAAAATGTTTATGTAGTTGTAACCGCAGATAATTTAGAAAAAGACATAATAGAAAAAAGAGGTAAAGAAAATTTAATCTTTTCTTCGAATGGTGTTGACTATAACTTCTTCCAAACAATTGATAAAGACTATAAATTTGAAAGCGAGTTTACCAAGGTTTTAAATAAACCATGTATATGCTATTATGGTGCTCTTGCTAGTTGGTTTGATTATGATTTAATTAAAAAAATAAATGATACAAATAAATATAATATAGTTTTATTTGGTATAAAGTATGATGAAAGTTTTGATTTATCTGGTATAAATGAACTTGACCATGTTTACTTTTTGGGACCTAGAGATTATAAGGTACTAAAAAATTATGCTAGTAAAATGGATGTAATGATTATTCCGTTTGTACTTAATGATATAACAAGTTCCACAAGTCCTGTAAAATTATTTGAATATATGGCTATGAAAAAGCCTATAGTTACCACAGATATGCTTGAATGTAGAAAATATAAATCTGTTTTAATAGGTAAGAATCATGAAGATTTCATAAAGAAATTAGAGGAAGCAATGAAATTAAAAAAAGATAAAAAATATTTAGATTTACTTACAAAAGAAGCAAAGGATAATGATTGGAGTCATAAGGCAAAAGTAATTATTGATTATATAAAAAAGGATGAAAAATGAAAGATATATTAGAAAAAATATATAGTCAAAGTGAAAGTGAATTTAATAAAAAGTTAGAAAAAATACTTATAAATAATGAAAAGAAATTTATTATTACTGTTAATCCTGAAATAGTAATGAAATCTTATAAAAACAAAGATATTAAAGAAATGCTTTTGAATGATAATAATATTTTAGTTCCAGATGGTATATCTATAATAAAAAAAGCTAAAAAGTATAATATAAATATTAAAGAAAGAATTACTGGTGTTGATATATCTAGTAAGGCACTTGAAATTTGCAATAAAAATAAAAAGAGTATTTATTTATTCGGAGCTAAAAAAGATATTTTGAATAAATTAATTATAAAAATTAAGAAAGAATATCCAAATATTAATATTGTTGGGTTTAGTGATGGTTATGTAACTGATAAAGATAAAGTTATGCAAGAAATAATTTCTTTATCTCCAGATCTAATTTTAATCGCTTTAGGAGTTCCTAACCAAGAACTTTTAATAAACAAATATATAGATAAAGCACAAAAGGGCGTTTTTATTGGTGTTGGAGGTACATTTGATGTATTAAGTGGATGCAAAAAAAGAGCTCCAAAACCATTTATTAAACTAAATTTAGAGTGGTTTTATCGAATTATTTGTGAACCAAAAAGATTAAAAAGATTTATTCAAAATAATATAGTATTTATGTTTAAGAAGTAGGTTAGCAAATGAAAAATAGAAAAATAATAATACCACTTTTTATAGTATTAATTATTTTATTTGTAGCAATGATATCTTTTTATGTCTATAAAAAACATGATGATAAAGTTAAACTTGAGGAAGAAAAAAAGTTAAATGATAAAATAATTAAAGAAAAAGTTGCATTAATAAATGAAAAATATGGAGTATTTGTTAATGGGAAAAAGATTCAAAGTGAAGATGAAGTAGCAACTTTTTTAAATAAAATAATTGATATTAATAGTGAAATTAATAATTTAAAGGTAAATGATGTTACAATAGCTAATATAACAAATCCGAAAATAGGTATTGAAAAAAATAATGATTTGTATAATAAAATAAATAATTTAAATTATCCAAAATTTTCAAAATTTTCTAATTTATCTACTGAGGAAAATAATGAACTTGAAAGAATATATAGTGAAAGTGAAATAATAAAAAATAGTAAAGATGATGAAGATGTTAAAGAAAAACTATTAAACAAAATAAAGGATAATAATGAGTTCTTAACATTTTTAGATAATAATAAAAATAGGTATTATGTTAATGGATTTGATATTATTTATAAAGATGATACATTTGCAAATGAATTTAGAAAGTATAATACAAAGTATAATTTATTAAATGAAAATAATTTAGGAAAAAAAGTACCTATTCTTATGTATCACGCTGTTTCAGATAATCCGTGGGGTGATACAACACTTTTTGTTAGTATTAAAAATTTTGAATTACAAATGAAATATTTATATGATAATGGTTATAAAACGTTATTTCTTAATGAAATTGATAGTGCTAAAAATTATGACAAACCAATAATTGTAACCTTTGATGATGGATATAAAAACATATATGATTACGCATATCCAATACTTAAAAAATATAATATAAAATCATCATTTTATTTAATATCTGATTGGATGGATGGTGACACATATATTACGCCAGAAATGGCAGTTGAACTAGATAAATCTAACCTTTTTGAAATCGGAGTTCATACTAGAACTCATGTTAAATTAGGTACTCTTGATTATGATACACAGTATAATGAAATAATTGAAAGTAAAAATACTTTAGAAAAATTACTTAATAAAAAAATAACAACCATTGCATATCCATATGGTAGTTATAACAAAGATACAATAAATATAACTAAAAGTGCTTTTGACTATGCCGTTACTGTGGAAAGTGGTTTTAATTATTCAAATAAATTAGATAGGTTAAGACTTAAAAGATTTAAAATACCAAGAAGTATGGACATTAATAGTTTTATAAATGTTATCGAGGGGAAATAGGTTATTTGTCAAAAAATGTCGAACGATTTATATTGTTAAAAAAATAAACTTAATGATACAATTGACTTAAGAGGTGAACAACTATGTTTGAAAAACTTCCAGATAACCTTTATAAGATAATACTTACAGGGGAATGTCGTACAGTAGAATTTAAGGAGGCAAAAAAGAATTTACCTAATAGTTTGTTTGAAACTATTTGTTCCATGCTAAATAGAAATGGTGGGCATATATTTTTAGGTGTTAAAGACAACGGAAACATTATAGGCATAAATAAAGAACAGATTAACTCAATGAAAAAGGAGTTTGCTAATCTTTGCAATAATCCTATGAAAATATTTCCAACTGTTTATCTTGATATAAAAGAATATACCTATGATGAAAAACATATTTTGTATATTTATGTTCACGAAAGTTCTGATGTTCATAAAACAGCGAATAAAATACACGATCGAAGCCAAGATGGAGATTTCGATATAACTAAAAACACAACATTAATATCTAATTTATATATTAGAAAAAGAAGCAGTTACATTGAAAATAAAATATATCCATTTGCTACTATAGGGGATTTAAGACAAGATTTAATTGATAAGGTTAGGATAATGGTTTCGAATAGAACAGCTAACCATCCATGGAATTATATGACAAATGAAGAAATGTTACGAAGTGCTGGACTTTATGAAAGAGATTTAGAAACTGGAAAAGAGGGTTACAATTTAGCTTGTATATTACTTTTGGGAAAAGATGAAACTATTTTATCTGCATTATCTTATTATCGGACTGATGCATTATTAAAGATTAAAGACACTGATAGATATGATGACAGAGATGATATAAGAACAAATCTAATTGAATCTTATGAAAGATTAATAAATTTTATAAAGAAACATTTAAATGATAAATTTTATATTGAAGATAATTTAAGGGTCAATATTAGAGATGTAATTGCAAGAGAATTATGTGCAAATTTACTCATTCACAGGGAATATTCAAATCCTTATCCGGCAAAATTAATAATTTCTAAAGATAATATTGTTACTGAAAACGCAAATAAACCAAGAACTATTGGTTATATTGATATAAATAATTATTCACCATATCCAAAAAATCCTAAAATAGCAGCATTTTTTAAGGAAATAGGTTTAGCTGATGAACTTGGTTCTGGTATTAAAAAAATTGTTAAATATGCGAAATTATATAGTAATAATGAACCTATTTTCAAGGATGATGAAATATTTATTGCTACAATTTCATTAAATAAAGGTAAATTAAAAAAAGATAGAGTATCAAATGAAAACATAAGAAATATGATTTTACAATTACTTCAATCATCAAATAATGGCAAAACTAGAAAAGAAATAAACGAATATATTTATCCAAAAATAAATGGTGATATATCAGAAAAAAGTTCTAAAGTTAAAACTGCTTTAACTTATTTAAGAAGAAAAAATCTTATAAAAAATATTGGAACAGATGTAAAGTCAATTTGGATTTCTACATAAAAAAGTAGTAGTTCAGTG
>DJOC01000039.1:0-364 GCA_002439555.1 Caryophanales bacterium UBA6448
TCTTATTCATTAAAGTAAATTTGCTCATATGTTCACCTCTTTTATTTGTTATTAATTACAAATATTATATCATAAAATGAGTCATAATAATACTGTTTTTAGCCTATTCTATATGGATTTGTTGATGAGCCATCTCCTGTACCTACAATTTTTAGAACACTAGAATTTAGATAAAATGACGGACGAACCGTAAACAAGGCGAGGACTGTGCCGCCGCCGGCGCGGCTGCTGCGGAAGTTGACATACCCTGCCGATTCCAAAAGAGCAGCATCATTCGAATACGAAGAGTAAGGGGAAAGAAGCCATTCTCCATTGGTTACAAAACTACTTTGTGATGTATAGAGCCAATCATTATTTTTACAAT
>DJOC01000039.1:494-5958 GCA_002439555.1 Caryophanales bacterium UBA6448
AACCATAATCACTTGGATACATTAAGCCTACTTGCGCATAAATACTTGTTGGATTACCACTATATATCGCACTTGTATTTCTTTCCTCTGTATATGTACCTTCTGCAATCAAAGTATTATAATTTGATTCACTTGCTCCTCCTAAATGCCATTTTGCATTTGCTACTCCACTAGATAATTTACTATTTACATTTGAAGTACCTAATAAAGTAGTTAAATATGTTTCATTTAATTCTGTTTTTAATGATGCTGTACTCCAATTGCTTGTATTTGCTGAATTCCACATTTTCCCATCTGTTCCACCATAGTTATTTGTATCTATTATCTTTAATAGTTTTTTAGTACCACTGCTATTTGTCCCATCTGATGAGGTATCTTCATCAAATAATCCTATTATTCTAAATAACAATGAACTACTTGTGCAACTTCCACTTTTTTGATTATCTAAACATATGTAGTTATTTGGATCAGCGCCCTCATATCGAAGTCCATTTTCATCAAATATATCACTATTATTTGCTACCATCAATGTTTCAAATGAAGTTCCGAGCGATATTGTAAACTCTTTTGTAGTTTTATTATTGCTACTATCTTTTACCCACAAGTAATATGTTCCTTCAGTTGTTATTGTAGTACTTAAGTTATAAGATGTTCCACTTATTGAAGTCCAACTTGTTGGTTCAACACTATTACTTGCACTTATTCCGTAACCTGAAAGTTCTAAATTATCAGTTAATGTTGCAGTTACTGTAGTTCCATTTATATTTAAATTTGTTATAACTGGATTTTCTGTATCTGCGATTACATCAAAATATAAATAACACCTATCACTACCAATAAATGAAAAACTTATTTTGCCTGTTGTATTATCATAACTTAAAATTTTACCATTATTTTCACAATGTGTTTTTTCTTCATTTATTTTATAATTACCAACAGGAATATCATTTGAATTTGTTTCAACTCCATTTGCATCCTTTATAATTATTGCTAAATTATTTTGCCTTTTCCGTTTTGTTTTGGTTACTTCAATTTTCTTATTATTGTAGGCTATATTTAATACTATTACCCCTATAACAATAAATACGAACAAAACAATTTTTACTTTTTTCTTCATAACTACTCCAATCCTACATAAATAGGCGCTTCTGTTTTCTTAAATTATATACATTTGAGAAAACTCATCCCCGTATTTACGTACCTTACTATTAAATAATAGCATTAATTTCTAAAAAAATCTAGTCCTATTTCCCATAAAATAGCCATCAAATTTTCTTATAAGTATATAATTTAAGAAAAAACGAACAAGGTAAATACTTGGTTTGCGAGGTTTTTGAATAATTTTTTTTATTAATAAATTTTTATAAAATTAGTGCAAGAAAAAAGTATATATTTCTATAAACTTTATTCTCCTGACTTTAGACATTCAACCATATTTATTTTATGGATTTTTTTAGAAAGGAGTAAGGAAACTATATAAGAAAGAATAAATGTTCCAATAGAGGCAATGAAGTAAGTTTCAATATTAATATGAACTCCAAAGTCAAAGTTTTCATCTAAACATTTTTTAAATAAATAACTTGTTAAATAATAACCACTTGGAATAGCTAAAATAATTGATAATATTGTAATCCAAATATTTTGAATTATAAATATCTTACCTATTTTATTATCACTAAAACCAAGAACTTTTAATGTTGCAAATTCATTTGTCTTTTCATTATAAGATAAAATTCCCATATTATAAATTATTATAGAACCTAATACTATGGCAAATAATATAATAATTATAATCATTTCTCTCATCATAGAAAGCATACTTTCCATATCTTCTTTTAACTTGTCTTTACTTTGAATTATTTCAACATTTTTAATACTATCTACATCTTTTAAATTAACATTTGTATAAATAGCATCTGGTGTATATTTTAAGTCTAAACTTTCATAAAATGCTTTTGTAACTGTAACATTTTGATTTTGTGGATCTTTATTAAAACCAATAATTTTAGCTTTATAAACTTTATCACTACCATTTATTTTAAATGATAACTTATCACCTTTTTCTAAATTATATTTTTCTTTTAACTTATAAGTTACATATATTCCTTTGTCACTATCAAGTTTAATATACTCATTATTACCATCTACAAAACGGATTTTATCATCAGCATTTGTTACAAACATTTCATTTTCTTCATCTTTATTATCTATTAATAATGTAATATTTTTTGTCATACTAGAGCTTTTACCATAACTATTATATAAAATATCTACATCACTATCAGAAATATTACTATTAAGTGCTAGTTTATAATCAAAATTATATAATTTTTCGAATTGTAAATTAATAAAATAATTCATACTATTAAGCATACCAATAGCACATAAAATAAGCATTCCAGAGCCTACGATACCAAGTATTCCCGTTAAAGTTCTAACTTTATTTCTAAAGGCATCTCTTATATTCCATTTATAAGAAAATTTCATTTTTTTAAAGATACCTTTATTTAAATTAATATTCTTTTTAGTTTTTTCAGCAGTTTTTCTTAAACATAAAGCAGGAAGCTTATTTAAACTATTTTTACAAGTTAAGTAAGTTACTAAACATATTATAATTACAAAAGAAAATGAAATTAAAATATTTTTCAAACTTACAATTGCTTCATTTTTAGGGATTTCAAAAAATGCCATCTCAATACTTAAAAATGTACTTCCTAGAAAATATTTACCAAGTAAAATACCAAATATTACTCCGAAAAAGCTTACCCAAAAACCATAACTCAAATAATGAATAGTTATTTTTTTGTTGCTAAATCCTAAAGATTTTAATATACCAATATTGGTTTGTTCACTTTTTATAATTCTACTCATAGTTGTAATAACAGATAAAATTGCAATAAATAGAAATAGTCCTGAAAATATTCCTACATAAGCCTGTCCTTCATTAACCTCACCTTCATACATTGAATATGAAAGGCTATCTTCAACATTTTGAATTAAATAAGTATTTTTTAAAGAGTTACTAATACTTTCTTTTACTTTTGAAACATTTTCTTTTTTATTAACATCAACCATTATATAGTTATAAGGAATATATTTTTTATAATCTACATCACTTTTTAAATTAAATTTATTTATAAAATACTTTTTAGGTAAAGCATTAATACTTAAATAAACAAAACCATAACTTTTTCTATCAGGCATTATTGAGGATGCATCTTTGACATCGTATAAATGGTCTGGTGTCATAATAAAGCCCTCGATAGTTGCATCAATAGTAAAATCATCATATTTTAAACTTAACTTATCACCAAGTTTTAAGTTATTTTCATCAGCGAAATAACTATCAACCCAAACGCCTTTATTATTAACGTCAAACCCTTTGCCACTTGCAACATAAAACTTTGAAATATTGTTGCTTTCAATGAAACTTGCTAGATAGTTTTTATCTTTATCACTAGCATCTTGCATATTTAAAACAAGTTTCTTTTCAGCATCAGTTACATTATCAATTTTTTTTACTTTGGCTTCATCATCATAAGTAAATGAGCCATATATTGTTAAATCCTCGAGATTATTACTTGAATAAAATTTTTCAGAGGCTTTATTCATACCAGCCATATAACTTTCAATACCAGTATAAACCATTACACCAATTGCTACCATTAAAAAGATAGTTAAAAATTGAGATTTATTTTTTAAAATATCGCGTTTTAATTTTTTATTTAGCATATTTACCACTCAACCTTATCAATACTTAATGGTTTATCATTTATAACATTACTTTCAATCTTACCATTTTTAAGTCTTATTACTCGGTCTGCAATATCGGCAATTAAAGCATTATGTGTAACTATTACAACTGTTGAATTATCCTCTTTACATTCTTTCATTAAAAGTTTTAATATTTCGCAGCCTGTTTTTGAATCTAAAGCACCTGTAGGTTCATCACATAATATCAAAGTGGGATCTTTAGCAATCGCTCTTGCAATAGCCACTCTTTGCATTTCACCACCTGAAAGTTCATAAGGAAATTTATTCAAATGGTTTTCAAGTCCAACACTTTTTAAAGTATTTTTTGCACTTTTGCCTTTCTTAACAATATCATGAACTATTTCAACATTTTCAAGTACTGTAAGTGATGATAAAATATTGTAAAATTGAAATATAAATCCAACACTTTCTGCTCTATACTTTGTAAGTTTTTTATCCTCTAAAGAAGATATTTCCGCGTTATTAACAACTATTTTACCTTTACTAACCTTGTCCATTCCTCCAAGGAGGTTCAATAAAGTTGACTTACCAGCACCACTTGGTCCTAATATTACAACAAATTCACCCTTTTTAATATCAAATGATACATCATCAAGCGCATTTACTATCTTTCCTCCGACTTCATACGATTTTGTAACATTTTCAAAACTAATTAACTTTTCCATACGATCCTCCTAATGTGATATTTGTTTCACATTTAAATTATATACCCGATAAAATAGATAGTCAATAAAATATGATATTTTTTTCACATATTGAATAAAAATAAAAATAATTATATAATATGTGTAGGAAGTGAATTATGAAAACAAGGATGCCCACTCAAAAAAGAAGTATAGAAAAAAGAAATTTAATAATTGAAAAAGGTTTTTATTTAATGTGTAATGAAGGCTATTACAATATTAATACTAATGATATTGCTAAATATGCTGGAGTTTCCACGGGTATAATATATCAATACTTCAATGATAAAAAAGATATTTTTATCGAAGGAATAAAAATTTATTCAAATAATATAATGTTTCCAATGTTAAATGTTTTAGATACTGAAAAAATAGATGTGAAAAATTTAGATAAAACTTTTAGCACTATGATAGATAAATATATAAAAAATCATACAATGACTAAAAAAGTTCACGAAGAAATAATGGCAATGATTCATTTAGATGATGATATTGGTTCAATATACCGTGAAAACGAACTTAAAACTACAGAAAAAATAGTAAGTATTTTAGAAAATAATAATATAAAAATGGAAAATGCTAAAGAAAAAGTTCACATTATTATGGGCATTGTTGATAATTTTGCACACGAGATGGTTTATCATAAACACGAAGATATAGATTATAATGTTATGAAAGATGTTGTTATTAAAGTAATTATTAGCATATTAAAATAGTGCCAGAAAAAGCACTATTTTATTTTGTATAATTTTTTATATTCATAACCATCAATTTCAAGTTTTTTGCCTAAAAAACTTACCTTTAATTTTATTATTTTCATTATACCTTTTTTAAGTATCACTATATAAGAACTATCCTTTTCTTCGACTAAACAAATCGTATTAACTCCATTTTCTAAAAATTCTTCCATTTCAGGAGAAAATGTAGGTTCAACAATAAACCAAAATATATTTTTCTTAAGACTCCATTTTTTCTTTCTTAATAAAGAGTAAATTGAAATAGCACCA
>DJOC01000035.1:0-1144 GCA_002439555.1 Caryophanales bacterium UBA6448
GACTTTTAATAGTTAGTCACCATTAAAATTATATAATATTTTTCTTAATTTATAAATATAAATATACTATGAAGTTAATATTTTTTTATATACTTGGAATTATTTTAACAGTTATCGGTTTGTTTTTTATAGTAATTAATTTAAATTTATTTGTTTTAGGGTATAGTTTTGCATATTTTGTATACTTTATTATTAGTAATTTATTTTGTAATATTTTTTTTATTGGTCTTTTGATTCTTATTTTAGTTTATGAAAGGGGAAAAATATGATTATTAACAACATTACATTTAATTTTTTAGATAAATATTATCCATTTTATGAATGGCTTTTGGATGATGAACTTGTTACTAAAAAATGCTATGTATATAAAGTTTCATCAAATATTTTAAATGATTTAATTGAATATAACATTATTCTTGATAAGTCCTTTTTAAAGGATGTACCTTTAGTTTTTTGTGATGATTATACCGCCGTAGGAGTCCAGTTTAATAGTAATGGTGAAAGCATATATAAAAGTAGTTTACTTTTAACTGATGAAGAAAAGATATTAAATTATACAAAGTTTATGAAAAAGGGAAATATAAACTATAAAAAGAAGGGTAAACAGATTAAGGATGAAAAACTTCGTAATGAAGAAAACATAAAAAATAAAATTTTATACGAAGTAGATAAATTAATTAAAAATAATGATATGGAAAAATTTAAATTTATTTATTATGAATGGTTTAATAAGGATGAAAAAAACATCGAGTGTATGAAGAAAAATATAACTAAAAAATTAAATGGGCCTATATCAGAATCGGAAAAAAAAGTTTATGATTTAATAAAACTTTGTTATAAAACCGTATAATTTTAAAAAAATTACCAATAATAAGAATATGAAAAAGATAAAATGTTTATTAGTATTATTAGTTATATCATTGTTTTTAACAGGTTGTGGTAAAAGTGCTACCGATGCGGTTAAAAAATATTTAGATAATTATAAAAATTTGGATGACAAAGTATTGGTCGATATGAAAAATGTTATTGATAAAGAAAATTTAAATGAAGAAAATTCTAAAAAATATGAAGATATTTTGAAAAAACAATATACTGATCTTTCTTATGAAATAATAAATGAGGATTATAATGGTGATGAAGCCAC
>DJOC01000035.1:1250-28756 GCA_002439555.1 Caryophanales bacterium UBA6448
TGAGTTTAAGGATGAAGATGGTAAATATGATGCAGAAAAATTTGTTACTTATAAACTTGATAAAATGAAAGAAACAAATGAAAAAACTAGTTATACAATTGATTTTTATGTAGTTAATACCTCTGATGGTTGGACAGTAAGTAGTTTATCAAATGCAGATATAGAAAAGTTACACGGAATTTATGATTATGAGTCATAAATTTTTTTGTTAAAATCACTTTACTATTTTGACTTTTTCCTCTATAATTATAGTAGGAAGGGTGAGACTATGGAAAGTAAAAAAATAGTTCCAATTGTACTTGCAATAGTTATTTTAATTATAGGATTATTTATTTTTGCAAAGAGAAATAAGAAAGAGGAAGGTTATACAGCATTAAATGTTACTTATAAAAATGAAACAAAAGAATATAAGAATATTAGTGTTGGTTTAAAACTTGAAAATCTTGATGCTGAAATTATTGCTACTGAAGGTAATAAAGTTGTCATAAGACTAATTGATGGAAGCGATAAAGAAATAAAACTTAATGAAAAGCAAAAAATTTGTAAAGCCGAAAATGACTGTGGTCTTGTTACTTTAAAATAGGTGAGTTATGAGTCCAGTTATAAAAAGTGTAATATGCGTTGTATGTGCAGTCCTTTTTGTTATCATTAATACGATAATTTTATTTTTAAAACCAGAATTTGTTTTTGCCAAAAATGATGATAATAATTATAATGTTTTCTATCAAAAATGGATTGGTACAGTTGTTTTTATGGCCACAATAACAATAGCATTATTTTGTATTTACTTTTCAATATCACTTAAATTAATTACTAGCTATAGTTTACTTACAATAGAGTGCTTACTTCTTGTTATATATGCACTATGTAAGTATAAATGTGTAACTGTTAATGGCGATGACATTAAAGTTCAAAGATTATTTAGAAAAGAACTTAATACAAAATTTTCTAAAATATCTTTAGTAACATATTACCCAAATGCTAAAGTAATGGTTAAAATAACAAAAAATAAAGTTTTTGATGTATCATTTAATTCTGAAAATTTTCATAAATTTTATAAATCACTACTTAAAAGTGATGTTAAATTTAAGACTAGTTATATACCAAATGATGAAAATAATGTTTATTTAACTAAATTTAATATGTCAATTAAATTTCCTGAAAAGATGTTTAGAGAATATTATCAGCAACATTCTTATTTTAGAAATAGTGTATATTTATTTTCTGCAAGAAGTTTAGAAAATAAAGAATATATTGAGGGTTATCTTAAAGAATCTAACAAAGATATAACAGAATTTACCGAACTTGTTAAAAATGATTTAGCACTTAATGAATATAAATTTGTTAAACAGCAAACTGAGGTAATCGATGGTTATGAATTCAATGTATTAAAATCAATTTCTAAATTAAATCCTGATGAAGGAAGAATTGCTTTCATATATAATGATAAAAAAGGTAAATATTTCGTTTTATATACAAATTATCTTTTAAAGGATGAGATGGAATTTTATTCTAAAATGAAAATCGCAATTCATAGACCACTTTATGAAGATGGAAAATCAAGACTTGTTAGAGTATAACAAGTTTTTTTTATTGACTTTAAACATATTTATCTTTAAAATAAATACTTATACGGAGGAAATATGAAACCTGAAGATAGAGTATTAAAAAATTTTGTAAAAGATGTGTGTTCAAATATTAATAAAGGTATTTTTGAGTTTGAATATGGACAAGCTCTTTTAATGGAAAAAGGTGTGGAACTTTTAGGTATTACTGAAAATGGTATGACAATGTATATTTATGAGGGAATTACATATACAGATTACTGTAGTCCATCACTTTACTATACTTTTTATAATGAAGAAACAACTTATCACCTTAAAAAAAGTGTGTTATAATTAGTTTATGGGAGGATTTATGAAAAATAGAATATTATTATTATTAACATTAATTTTATTTGTACCAACACTTGTTAATGCAAAAGAAAAAGTAAAAGTTTATTTATTTGAGGCTGGAGGATGTCCTTATTGTGAAAAAGAAGAGGAATATTTAAAAGGTCTTGATGGTTATGATAAAACATTTACAATTGTTAAAAAAGAACTTTATGTTGATCACGTTGATTGGGCTGAAGGTAAAGATTATGAATTAGGTAAAAAAGTAGCTGATGCATTTAATAGTGTTGGATTCGAAGATGCTACTTCTGAGGCTACACCTTTTGTAGTGATTAGTGACTTATATGCTGCATCTGCCTACAATACTTCACTTGAAAGTATTATAAATGAAGCATATGAAAATGGTGATAAAGATATTGTAAAGTGTTATGCAGATGGTAAAGATAATTGTTTAGATCACTTAAAAAAAGATACAACAAGTTCATCAAAAAATTATACACCTATAATAATTATTACTGGCCTAATTATTTTAATTACTTATCTAGTTAAATCATCAATTGATACAAAAAATATTATTAAACAGTTAGATAATATTAATGCTAAAAAAAGATATAAATAAAAAGAAAGATTATGCGTCTTTCTTTTCTTTTTCCTCGAATTCTTCGTTTTGTAACTTCTTAAAATCTATTTTACCCATTTTAGTTTTTGGTAGTGATTTTCTAAAATCATATTTGTAAGGCCATTCAAATTTTGCAAGTTTACTTTCAACATATTTCTTAATATTCATACGAAGTATTGGATTATCTATAACATCATTTTTTAAAACGATGCATGCTTTAGGAACCTCAACTTTATATGGATGAGGTATACCAACAACAGAACAAGTAAGTACAGCATCGTGTGACTGAATTACCTCTTCGACGTGTTGTGGGTAAACATTATAGCCACTTGAAATAATCATTCTTTTAAGTCTTTGCTTATAGAAAACTATACCATCATTATCAATATAACCAATATCACCAGTATGAAGCCAAGTATAACCATCTTTATGTACCTGAAGAACTTTATTTGTTTCTTCTTCATTATTTAAATAACCAAGCATAACAGTTGGAGCACTAATACATATTTCACCATCTTCATTATTTCTAACTTCCGTTTGAGTAAATGGCTTAACTATTTTAACATCATTACCAGGTCCGGGAATACCAATTGCACCAGTTTTATAATGATAATCAAAGTTTGCAATTGCACCCGCTAAACACTCAGTCATACCATAACCTTGACTTATTTCTACATTAGAGTTATGTTTTCTAAAAAAGTCATTTATTCTGCGTTCTAAATCTTTGGATAAAGAATCACCACCAACAACAGCATATTTTACAAATGATAAATCTTTAGTATCGCTTTGAAGTAAGGCTTCATATAAAGTTGGAACACCTATAATCATTTGGGGTTTATACTTATCAATAATGTTTGCAAATTCAGATGCTTTAAACGTTGGAACTAATATTACCTCTCTTCCAAGACATAACATTGAATTTACACTAAGTGCTAAACCAAATCCGTGAAATACTGGCATAATTGCAAGAATTTTATCACCTTTTTCAAGCTTTTTAAGCATTATTATTTCTTGAACTGTTAAACTATTAAAGTTACCATTTGATAAAACTATTCCTTTACTAACTCCGGTAGTGCCACCACTTTGTAATATACAAGCGGGTTTATCAATAACATTATAATATTTTTTATATTCAAAAGGTCTTTTATGTTTTAAAAACTTTTTATAACTTATAAAATTTTCTTTACAAGGAATTGTATATTTATTAAACATTTTTAATTTGTAACCAATTTTTAAAAGAAGTGGTAATGAATTTGCGGCAGATACACCAATAATCTTTGTAACTTTAGTGCCTTCGGTAATATCATATAATTTATCATAGGAAGCATCTATTGCTACGATTATGTTACTTTCATTATTTTTTAAAATATTTTTAATTTCCTCGCTACTTGAAAGTGGATGAACCATGTTACTTACCGCTCCGATTTTATTAAGAGCATAAAATAGTATTACAGCCTCGGGAATATTAGGAAGAAGTAATGTAACAATGTCCATTTTCTCAACACCTAAATACGTTAAACTTTGGGCTGCTTTATCAATCATTTTTAAAACTTTTTCATAAGAAAAAATTCTATTGTAATAATTTATTGCATTATCTTTTGGATTCTTACTAGCATAAGAATAGAAATAATCATAGATAGTTTCATCTTTTGCTTTCATTTTTCTTTCTTCTTTAGTGTAACATTTATTCCATCTGGAATAAGATTTTAATTTTCTTTCTAGTCTAAATAAAAACATAGGCCCTCCTGTATAATATTATTATATAACATTTTTCTTAAAAGAAGTAACTTTTAATGAAATTTAATACATTTTAATTATCTATAAACACAAATTTTACATAAATTATTATGGAGGTAATTATGAAGAACTTAATAAAATGTTTATTACAAGTTAAAACGATTATTACTTTAGCGGCTACATTTGTGTTTGTTTACTTATCAGTTAAAAGTCAAATACCAACAGAGACTATTACAATGGTTGTAGGAATGGTTTTTACATATTATTTTAATAAAAAGGAGGATGATCGTAATGGAAGTGTTTAAGTTTCCCAAAAAAAGTTATTATTTAACACAAGGTTTTGGAGCAAATACTTTTTCTCATAAAAATAGAAAAGCAATTGATGTTTCCGCAAGGGGAGGGTATAAAGAAATATATGCACCATTTTCAGGGTATGTTTCTAAAATCTATGTAAAAAGAAATAATTCATATTCAATATGGCTTACATCAAATGAAAAAGTTCTTTGTGCAGATGGAGTGGCAAGATTTGCAGTTGTAATGATGACTCATCCAAATAAGATAATTAATTATAAGGTTGGGCAAAAGTTTAATCAAGGAGATTATTTATTTGATGATGGCACCACCGGTAATGTGAAAGCCCATTTAGATTTAGAGATAGCAGTTTATGATAACAAAGAAAGCATAGTTAATAACTGGCAAAGCATAAGAGGAGACTGGGGATTAGTTAATGCCGTAGATCCTACTAAATATATGGTAATGGATGATAATGTTATAATTATAAATGATTTTTACAGTCAGCAAAATAAAAGATATATTTTTAAAAAGGTTAGTGAAATAAGAAAAAGCGAAGAATATATTAAAGGAGACTATAAAACTTTATATAATATGTATGTAAGAACGGGGCCAGGAACTAATTTTAGAATTAAGAAAGTATCTGAACTTACTAAAAATGGTAAAGAAAATAGTTTATATAAAAATATGAATTCCGTAGCATTATATAAAAAAGGAACAGTATTTACTGCTCTTGAAATTATAAATAATGGTTCATCACTTTGGGCAAAAACTCCAAGTGGATATATTTGCTTAAAAGATTTAAATGAAATATATGTAGAAAAATTATAAGTTTATTTATCAATATTTTCTTCATCAAATAGTTCTTTAATGTCAATATTAAGGGCATCTGCTATTCTACCAATAACCACTAAAGTGAAATATTTATTTGGATTAGCACTTTCTATTTGTGAAATGTAATGCATTGAAACATCGATTTTATCGGCTAATTGCTGCTGTGTTAAATTAGCCATTTTTCGATGTTTTTTTATATTAATTCTTACAATGTTATAGTAATAATAATCATTATGTATACTCATACCAATCACCTATATTAATTTTATAATAGCTGGTAGTTAGAAATATATGCACCAGCAGTTAGAAATGTGTTATAATGTTTTTAAGAAGGAGAGAATTTATGGAACAAGAAAATTATAATAGTTTAGGGAAATACAAAAAGAATAAAAAATATATTTGTCTTAACTGTGGAGAGAAGGTAAAGGAGCCAAGTAAAGGATGTCCTAATTGTAACTTTAGTAAAAATTATAAAGAGCGTAAATATTTTTCAAGATATGGAATTATGATGAGAAGTACCAATTTGCTATCTAATTTATTATTTGTTTTAGGATGGCTTACAATTGTAATAGGTTTTATTTATGGCCTTGTTATGGGTGGTTATGAAAAAGATGGTTATGAACTTCTTATTTCTTTAAATTTCTGGCTAATCTTTATTGCTATCGGCATTTTTATGTTAGCCTTTTCAGAAATTATTAAAATATTACACGATATTAGATATAAAATTTGGTTAAAATAATGTGCAAAACAATTGAAAATTTGCTATACTATTTATAGTAGTGAGGTTTAGTTATGAGAAAAAATTATAAATTTATATTAGCAATTATTGCAATACTCTTATGCATCCCTATTGGTATTGTAGTGGGAAAACATATTATTGATAAAAATGAACCCAAAAATAATAATTCAACAATTATGTTAAGTGATATTAATAATAAATATGAACTAAAACTATTAAAAAGTTATGATGATTATCAAAATGCTAAAATTTATACTGAAAGAAATTTGAAAAATCAAAATTTTAAGGTTCATAATTATATTTTATTGACAATTTATAATAGTGATGAAAGTTTTTCAGTGTCTAATGTTTCTGAAAATAATGGTACAGCAGAATTACTTATTAATGCATATGTCCATAAGGAAAAAACAGAAAAAAATAATACTAGTTTATTAATTAGAGTATCAAAAAATTGTGATACAATTAACGAAAAAAATGTTAAGTTTAGTATTAATTATAATGATGCCTCAATTCCTGATACTATAGATAAACCAATGATATACATTTATCCAACAAGTGATTTAGATTTAAAAATAAAACTTGTAAATGATGTTAAACTTACACATACATACCCAAAATATGATAATGGATGGAATGTCCGTGTAACAAAAGATGGTAATATATATGATTATAAAACAAAGAGAAATTATTATGCATTATACTGGGAAGGAATAGATAATACAAGTATTGATATGAATGAAGGTTTTATTGTAAAAGGCGAACAAACATCTACTTTCCTTGAGGATAAACTTTCTTATTTAGGATTAAATGATAAAGAAATAAATGAGTTTATAGTATACTGGTTAAATAAGATGGAAGATAATAATTATAATTTTATAAGATTTAGAACTATGGAAGAAATAAATGAGTATATGCCTTTAGAATTTAGTAAAACACCAGATACTTTAATAAGAGTAATAATGGATTTTAAACCATTAAATGAAAAGGTTGATGTAAAAGAACAAAAACTAGAAAAAATGGAAAGAAAAGGTTTTACAATAGTGGAATGGGGAGGAAGAGAAATAAAATAGTTTCTTCCTTTTTATTTGACTGTAAATACTGAGAAAAAAGCTTTAAATTATGTAAATCATTATTTTTTTGTTTTATAATAATATGGGAGAGTTTGTATGAATAATTATATTTATTGGGTTGTAATATATTTAGTATTTTCACTTATCTATGCTCAAACATTTAAAAAGGCTAATAGAAATATGAAAGATGCTAGTGCATTAACAGTTTTACTTGAACTATTTACCTCTTTTTTTGCCATATTTTTTATACCGTTTTTTAAATTTAAGTTTCCTGATAATCCAAGTATTTATCTAACTATTTTTATTGTAACAATAATTTATGCACTTACTGATAGACTTAATATTGAGGCAAGATATGGTCTTAATCCATCAACATTTTCAATGCTTAAACAACTTTCTAGTGTTTTCCTAGTAATATTTGGCTTTATCTTTTTGAAAGAAAAATTAGTTATAAAAAAGATTATCGGTGGTGTGATTATTATACTTGCTAACGTCTTTCTAGGTATGAACAAAGGAAAAGTTTCCTTTAACAAATATTTTATAATGTGTTTTATATCAAATTTCTTATTTGCTATTGCAATGCTTATAAATGTAAATATATCAAGTAATTTTAATATTGCTTTTTATACAATTATTACAGTATTTATACCCTCAATATATATTTTCTTATTTAATAAATTAAGTTTTAAAAAACTTGCTAATGAGTTTTCATTATATGATAAAAAAAGGTTTATTATCGCAGCATTTTCGTGGTGTGTAATGTTAATTTCTTCGGTTAAAGCGTATGAATATGGATCTGTTTCTGTAGTTGCTCCACTTTTAACATTATCAATGATTACAAATACAATTTATGAATATATTTTTGATAGAAATAAAAAAGATTTATTATTTAAATTATTTATAAGTTTTTTAATTATAATTGGGGTTATTCTTATAAAAATGTAACATAATAAAAATGGAGAGATTATGTATTTAATTTATGTATTAATAATAATTATTATAAGTGGAACATTAGACATTATTGAAAAGAAAGCAAGTGAAAAGGATGAACTTCGATTTTGGGCATTTGGCTGTCTTACTTTTGGTGTGTTTGAATCGCTTCTTGGTATATTTCTTTTAAACAGTGGTTTTTCATTTTCTATAAAGGATTTATTTTTAGTTTTACCTGTTTCAATGCTTAGCAGCATTGGTTATTATTTTTCAGTACTTGCCTTAAAAAATGGTAACATTTCTAAAGTAAGTGTAATAATGAGATTAAAAATTATTTGGGTGTTAATTTTATCAAGTATTTTTTTACCAAGTGAAAGACTAAAATTTTTACAGATTATTTTAGTATTTATAATTCTTATATTAAACATTTTATTAAATTATCAAAAGGGTAGAAAAGGTAAAGATTTAGGAATTATTTATGCCTTTGGTTATTTATTTTCTAACGGTAGTGCAACATTTATCAACAAATTAGTAACATTAAAAATTGAAAATACTATGGCGATAACTTTTTATTCAGGTATAACTAGTATATTTTCAATTATTTTAATACTTTTATTAATTAATAAAATGGATTTATTAAATATAAAAAAATTTAAGAGTAAAAATGAAGTCCTTGTTATGGAATCTTTAGAGGTAATATCAATGATTCTTTTAAGACTTGCTCTTAAAACTGGTAATGTTGTTATTATATCAAGTTTATCATCAGCCTCAATTATTGTGGCAACATTATTAGCAAATATTATTCTTAATGATAAAATATCTTATAAAAAATGGGCAATAATTTTTTTAATTGTAATTTGTTTAATAATTTTATCATTTATAAGCATTTAGTCTTCCAAAATGAATAAATGTTTGCTATAATAACTTTGCGCGTGGAGGTAATATGAAAAAAAACGATATTGAACATAAAGCTAAAGTTTTAGAATTTGTAAATGAATCTGATTATAATAATGGACTTGGTTTAGTAAAACATACTGAATTACTTAGACATACACGAAATGGTTATGATCATACTTTTGAATTTAATGTAATTGATAATGAGTCGTATTATAGAAAATCCGCTGTTCAAATAGATACATTTAATGGTAAAGTAACAGATCTTTATTGTTCGTGTGGTTATTTTAGTATATTTCATAAATGTAGACATATTGCGGCTTGTCTAATTAAAAATTATGATGATATTTTTAAAGAGGAAAAATTAGATCCTATGTTAATAACTGAGGACCTTCTTTCAACATTTGATGGAGAAAAAAATTTACAACCAATAATTAAGAAAGAAGCACATGTGGAGATTGAACTTCATAAATATACTTATTACTCAGATAGTTGCGATTTTAAATTTAAAATAGGCGTTGATAAAATGTATTCTTTGAATAAAAAAATATATGATTTTTCACGTGCTTATTTATCTAAAACTGGTACTACTAATTTTGGTAAAAATTTTGTCTATGATCCTAATATTCATTTTTTTAGTGAAAAAGATAGAAATTTGATTGACTATTTAATTTCTAAAGATTCTGGTTATTTTAATTCGATGTCTCAAAATAAAGTATCCTCAGTAATTGAAAGACTTGCTCAATATGATATTAAATATTATATAAATGATAATTATAAGGGTACTTATTCTGGGATTTCACAAAATTGTCCTTTAGAAAGTTATTTAGAAAAGAAAAATGATAATTATGTATTGACTTTTACAAATATTGATAATTTTGATTATGTAGGATCAAATCCTCCATTTGTATTTTTTAAGGGTAAAATAGTACAACTAGATAATAAAACTATTGACTTAATTAATAAATTATATAGATATAAGGTAAACTCAATAACTATTCCTCAAGATAAATTAGATACGTTTAAAACTGGACTTCTTCCTAAAATTAAAAGTGAAATTAAAGTTGATGATAACGTTGATGGTGAAATAGTAATTGGTAATAAACCCAAAGTTAAACTATATTTTGATTCTAAATATGATGGAATAATTTGCAATATATTATTTAATTATGGAAATAAAGAACTAAATTATTTTGATGAAGATAAAAAAATTATTCGTGATGATGAATTTGAAAATCAAGTTGTCGAGGATGTTTATTCATATAATTTTAGAAAAGACAATAAACGTTTTATAATGGATGATATTGATTATATTGGCGAGTTTATTGAAAATGATATGATTTCTCTTGCAAAAGATTATGAAGTATATTCAACAGAAAATTTTAAGAAGAATAAGATGATTAAGACCATTATAAAATCTTCATTCTCTATTGGACAAGATAATATTTTAAGCTATCATTTTGATTTAAATGGTATTTCTGATAAAGAAATAAATGATATGATTAATAGTTATAAAAGTAAAAAGAAATATTATAGATTAAAAAGTGGAGATATTGTAAATCTTGAAAACGATGAAAATCTAAAGGAACTTAATAATTTACTTGATGATATGGATATTGATAAAGTTTCTAATGGAGTAATTCCTAAATATCGTGCAATTTATTTATCTAGTTTGAAAGATAATAAATATTCCATAATTAAAACTAATAATCTTTTTGATGATTTTATTAATAAATTTAATCAGTATAAAGATGCTGATATAAAATTTTCTAAAAAAGATTTAACTATCTTAAGAGATTATCAAGTAACTGGAGTTAAGTGGCTTTATAATATTTATAAATGTGAACTTGGTGGTATTTTAGCGGATGAAATGGGACTTGGTAAAAGTATTCAATTTATTTATTTAATAAAGGAAATTATCAAAGAAAATAAAGATGCCAAAATTTTAATTGTTTGTCCAACATCTCTTGTATATAACTGGCAAAAAGAGTTTGAAAAATTTGGACCAGATATTTCACTTAAAGTTATGTATGGTAATAAAGAAAAAAGACATAATGAATTTGATAATATTAAAGAGAATGTAATTATTACTTCATATGGTCTTATCCGTGAGGATGAAGAGTATTATGAAAAATTAAACTTTGAAGTAATGGCTATTGATGAAGCCCAAAGTATTAAAAATGCTTCGACAGGTATTACTAAATGTGTAAAGAAGATTAATGCTAAAGTTAAATTTGCTTTAACTGGAACACCACTTGAAAATAACGTTACAGAGCTTTGGAGTATATTTGATTACATTATGCCAGGCTATTTAACTAATCTTAAAGCATTTAATACAAAATATGCAATAAAGGATATAGACAATGAATCTACTAAAGCATTAATTAATCTACAAAAACAAATTGCACCATTTATTCTTCGTAGAAAGAAATCAGATGTTTTAACTGATTTACCTCCGAAAATAGAAAATAATATTTTTATTGATTTAAATGAGAAACAAAAAAATGTTTATGCAATGGAAGTAAAAAAGACACGTAAAGAAATGGATGAAATTATTGAAAGTGAGGGTTATGAAAAAGCAAGATTTAAAATATTACAACTTCTTACTAAATTAAGACAACTTTGTATTGACCCTAAAATAGTGTATGAAAACTATACTGGTGAAAGTTCAAAGATAACTGAGGTTACAAAAGTTTGTAAAGAGGTAATTTCAAATGGGCATAAAATTTTACTATTTTCCTCATTTAAAACAGCAATTGATATTTTAAATAGAGAATTTACTAATGAAGGAATATCAACTTATGTAATTGATGGTAGTGTTGGTGCTAAAAAAAGAAATGAACTTGTAGATAAATTTAATAAAGATGATACAAATTGCTTCTTAATTACAATTAAATCAGGTGGAACAGGTCTTAATTTAACAAGTGCAGATGTTGTTATTCATTTAGACTTATGGTGGAATCCTCAGGTGGAAAATCAAGCCACTGATAGAGCGCATCGTATTGGTCAAAAAAATACTGTTGAAGTTATAAAATTAATATGTAAAGGTACAATTGAGGAAAAAATATTAGAACTTCAAAATAAGAAAAAACTTTTAGCGGACACTTTAATCGAGGGCGAAGATAGAGATAAGAATATAATATCTAAATTAAGTGCTGATGATATCAAAAGTTTATTAAGTACAGATAATGATGAGGAGTAATATGGTAGAAAAAACTGTAAAAAAATTAATTGAATTAAATAAAACTATTAGTACAATGGAATCTTGCACAGGTGGAGGTTTAGCAAATGCGATAACTAATATTCCTGATGCAAGTAAGATATTTAGTTTTGGAGCAGTTACATATTCAAATGAATATAAAATAAAAATGGGTGTTAGCAAAAATATTATTGATACATATTCTGTTTATAGCAAGCAAACTGCTAATGAAATGAGTAAAAAAATTTCTATGTTTACATCTTCAGATTTTGGAGTGGGTATAACTGGAAAACTTAATAAAAAAGATGATAATAATCTTTATGGTGATGACAATAAAGTTTTTATAAGTGTGTATGACAAGAAAAAAGATACATTTTATAACAAAGAGGTAACAGTAAATTCCTTTGATAGAAAAGAAATCAAAGATTATGTTATAAATGAAGTTTTTTCCCTAATATATGGGCTATTATAAAAGAAACGATTGTTACCATTTATTATGAGTTAAGCTAGATAAATCGTATAAAATAAAAAAGTAATTAATTTTAAATGTTAATTACTTTTTATTGTACTTATAAGTTTTGTTTTAGATAGTTTTTCAAATAATAATGGTTTCTTTGTAAATATATATTTAAATGCTGATATAACAAAATATAGAAAATCAATAATTAAGAGTATTCCTTTTAAAGAGGCAATATTAATTTTATAAATTATAATGAAACTAAAAATATAAAATAAACAAAATATTAATCTTCTTAAAAAAGAATTAAATAAAGTAGGATTATTATCATAATTAACAACACCAATATTTAAATATCTTTGAGCAATTGTATTTCCTTTTAAAAGAAAAGGTAATAAGAAGTAATAGAAAATAAATAAAACTATCAAAACTATATGATTATTAAATAAAATATATAAAATTAATTCTAATGTACCAAAGATAAATAAATCTAAACAAAAGGAAGTAAATTTTCTAAGATTAGACATCTTTTCACCTTTTTTTAAGGCATTATTATCTATATCTTCTCTAGTTGGTAATATTTTCATCAAAGGTTTAACTAAAAAATAACCTAGTAAACCTCCAACTGTATTAAGAATTAAATCATCAACATCAAATAATCTATAACCTCTTGGATAAATAAAATATAAGCCTGTTAATTGAGTAAGTTCAAAAAATAGTGATAAGAAAAAAGAATAAATTGTAATATCTAATTTGCTTTTCTTAAAGTAATATCTTAAATACATTCCAAAAGGAACTGTTAAAAATATATTGTAAAGTGGTACATAAAATGTTGAATGTTTAATTGCTTTTACATAGGTATGAACATTTGTTAATCTAAAAGGACTTTCATTTATAAAATCTTTAATAAAGTTAAAGGGAATAAGTTGCGTTCTTGGAGTTTTAAGCATTGCTACAACTTCATATTTTGGAAGTGGCAAAATAATTAAAAAATATGCACAAAGTAAATATAAAGTAAATGTATAAATAATAATTACTTTCATCGAAGATATAGAACCATATTTATGATAGTTTATTAATATGAATGGAAAACTTATAAAAAATGCTAAAAATGGAAATGTTAATAAAGCAATTTTAATTACTTCAATATAACTACTCATAATGCCTCCTTAAGTGTCCATTTAATTATAATGAATTTACTCATATAATTCAATAATTATCTTTTATATGCTTCAATCGGATCTAAAACATATTCTTCCTCTTTAAAATTTTTATATAAGTCTTTATCTTTTTTCTGAATATTAACATTATATTTTTTTGTATTTACTAAAATTATATCTAATCCTAATCTTTTAGCACTTTCTATATCATTAGCATAAATTTCATCATAGCAATATATTGCAAATGATTTAAGTATTGGAATTTTATCATCCATTTGGGTAGTTTTTTTCTCATTTACTTGTGATATAACCAGTTCATTATAAGAGGGACTTGCGGTAACAAATTCATAGGGCATCATTATTTTATTTATTTTGGTTGTGGCATCTTCATTATTTCTGTCATAATTACTATAGGAATCCTCGGTATATGCGTGAACAACTTGTTCTTTTGTAAAACCATCATATGCTAAATTATAGATATAATTAGGTTTAGAAAATGTATTTAATTTATAGCCACTGTCAATTGAAAATGAACCTCCATCTTTTCTTGAATGTAATTTAATTTCATCAAGAATTTCACCCTTAAGAGTGCCGACTGATTTAACTAGTGCATAAAAAGGTTCTCCTTCAAGAGTATAAACATTAACTCCATATTTGTTTGATAGTTCATCATTTTTGTATTTGCCAATATTACCCTTTTTTAAAATGGCATCATTTATATTATCATACATTTTATTTTTAGCATTTCTTATGTCATCATAAAATTTTTCTATCATATTTATTTGTGATAATGTTTGATGAAGATTTACTTTTTCACTATATGAAAGATTATCAATATTAAGTATTTGTTCATATAATGCTAAGTCCTCTTTTGAAAGGGTGTTACCCCCAGATTTTTCAAAACTTACAAGTTCATTAATATCTTTTTTTACATTAAGTGGATGGTCTTTAAAATGAAAATCAATAATTAAATTACCAAGCATTACATTACTTTCCTTTTTTAAAAAGTCTAACAATTCATCTTTATTATTACTTCGTAAACAGTCAATTACATCAGCATTTAAATTTTGTAGAAATATACTTGATTCATTTTTAAAAATACTGTAGATACTTTCTTTAATAGTGTCATACTCTAATTTATTATTATCTATTAAATATTTTAATATCATATAAAGTTTTTTGTATTTTGAAAGTAGCCCATTGCTAATATTATTTATATTATCATTTAATACTTCTTTTTTTCTATTTTCAATACTTGATAAATCATTATATTTACTAAAATTATTAATTATAAATCTTGTGTAATTTATGTCATAATTATCTGACATTTTTTGAACAAAGTTTTTTTCCTCAAACATATAATGTGGAAATGCTAACCCTTTTTTAGAGCAGTTATAAAGGTCTATTAAAGATAAATCAGTAAATGATAATTTATAGTTTACTTTATTAATTAATAGTTGAGCTGCTTTTCCTTGTAGTTTTGCTAAAACTTTCCAAAAATTTTCTTTACTTACTTCATTATTTTTTATTATGTAAAGCTGGGCATCACTACTTACACATCCAATTAAATTAACTTTATCTTTTTTTTCTACTTTATTATATAAAAGATTTGCTAAATTATTATTTAGATAGTAATAATTTACGTGCTTATTTTCAATATTTTCTATAACTAAATTAACAAATTCATCATTATTAAAAAGTTTATTAACATATTCTTTAGTCGATGTTAAAATACTATTTAAGCTAATGTCACAATTTAAACTTTCCTTTAATAAATTTATACCATTTCCCTTTAAAAGATATAAAATAATGTCACTTTCTTCTTGAGAAAGGAATACAAAATCATACTTATAATCGGAATTAATTAATTTATTTTTAATTCTATCATCAGATAAAACTCTTTCCTTTTCATTAGCATCAGCATTTAATAAATAATTTTTTAAATGTTCATAATTAAAATTTAATAAAATTTCTATGTCCATACTTATTTACTCCTATAACAATGATAACATAAATTCACAAAAAAATGTAAAAATTGTTAAATCTTTACATTTTATCAATATCAATTAATTCGTATGAAGTACTTCCAAGACCTAAACTTTCAGCATAAGGAAGAATATGTCTTCCACATCTTGTATCAATTCTTTCTTTAATTAATTTAGTTCCTTCTTCATTAGTATTCCAAATCATATCTATGAAAGCTTGATCGTTTGCCACAGGGTCAAGTGAGGCCACAATTCCTAAATCGCTTATTACTGGATCACCTTGATTTTTATCACAATCACAATCAACAGAAATATCATTCATAACTGTGATATAAAGAATTTGCTTGTTATTATCTTTGATATAATCGCTTACAGCATTTGCAGCTTCAGCCATTGATTCAATGAAATCTTTTTGTTCATATTTTACGTTCCAAGCATCTGGAAGTTTTTCAGTTTGACCACAACTATGAATATATGCTTTACCACTTCGTGAGGCAATACCAATAGATTGATTTTTTAAGTTTGCTCCGAAGCCACCCATTGCGTGTCCTTTACCGTGAGCAAGGTTAATAATTGTATCATAATTTTCAAAATGAGAACCAACTATATCATATTTTAAATGTTTTCCTTTTTTAACAGGAATTTTGATTTCTCCGTCACTGTCCATAATATCAACTTCTGCATAATCAGTAAATCCGTGTTTTTCAGCAGTTTTTAAATGCTCCTTCGTATGCTCTCTTTTACCAGGGTAGGCTGTGTTACATTCAATAATTGTTCCATTAACCATTTTTACAAATGGAGCAATAAGTTCTTTCTTTAAGTAGCCTTTAGAGCCATCTTCTCCAGTTGAAACTTTAACACCAACTTTTCCTTTAAGAGTTACTCCTAAAGAGTTAAATATTTTAATAAGTGAATCACTATTTATTTCTTTAGTAAAATAAACTTTTGATTTTTCCATATACACCATCCTTACATATTAATTTTCTCACAATTTTTAAATTAATACAATTCCTACATTACTTGACCAATTAAATTATTTATACTATAATAATCACAATATCAAGGGGGTTACTATGCAAAAATATTTTGATATTTGGGAATACGAAGAAATTAAAAAAGTAATGGATTATGATATGGTTACTGCGAAAAATAAATGTGAAATTTATATGCAAAAATACCCGGAAGATCATTTCGCAAGACTATTATATGCTAATATACTTATTACTGTTGGTGATATAGCCTTTGCTAAAGAAATTATTGAGTCCTCTTTAGAAAATGCCTATAATGATTCATCATTTTTAATAGAAAAAATTAAAATTGAGGGTTTAATAGATAATATTAAATTATACAAATTAAGAATACTTGGTTTTGAAAGTAAGTATGAAGATGCTTATGAATTTCTAATGAATAATAAAAGATTAATAAAAAAATTTGATCTTTATGGTTTTGTTAGTTTTCTTAATTTTTATCTAGGAAAGATAAATGTTAAAGACCGCTCTGCCTTAACATATGCTTTTAGACAATCTTATGAATATCAAAATGATGATTTTTTAGACCATGTTTCTAAACACTTGTATAAAGAAAATGCTAATTTATCTGATGCAGTTTTTGCAGAAAGTTTTCCTTTTAATGAAATTCTTAACGAAGTTGAAAAAAGTTTTGATAAAAATAAAAGATTATTTTATGGACTATGGACTGACAAATATATTTTTAAATTTAATGACTGCGGTATAGCAAATGGTAAATATGTTGACTATTTTGAGGTGGTGTGCATACATGATACATTTAATATTATTACGATGTATCCAATGGATGAAAATAAAAATTTTTCTTGTGCTGACCTAAATTATTTACAACAAGGAAAAGAAAGCTCAAGAAAATTAAGTCAAATAGATAAATTTAATATGAGGTATAAAAGATGAAGTTTGTAAATTGTTATAATAAATTAGAAATTGATAGAATTAATGATTTAGTAAAAACAAATCCTTTACTTGCAAAATCAGAAATAGAAAAATATTTAGCAAAATATCCTAATTATGATTGGGGATATGTAATGCAAGCAAATATTTTGATTGTTTTAGGGGAAGTTCAAAAAGCTAACGAAGTTTTAAATGCCTTAGAGGAAAAAGTAAAATCCAATAAAAGATTAAGCAAAGAATTACGTGAGTTATATATTTCAAAAATAACTTACTTAAGATTAAGAATTTTAGCATATAATAGAAACTATGATATTTTGTATAATTTCTTTTCTAAAAATACGGAATTTATTACCAAAGAAAAATTAGCCACCGAATGGCTTTATACTAGAATAGTTACAGGTAATTTAAATGGTGAAAAATTACCAGGGTATTTAGCTAATCAAATAGCAAATTATAATGAAGTTTATTTTAAAAATCATATTCAAAAACATTTTGGCGTAAAAACGCAAGATAATTCTGTTTTTAGTGAAAATTTTCCACTTGAAAAAGTATTAGAACATTTACCTAATTATTTAGAACAACCTGGACTTTTTTATGACTATTTTACAGATAAATACATTTTTAAATTAGATGGATGCGGCTTTGCAAGTGGAATAGATACAGATTTATTCGAGGTAATTACTATTCATGGAACAAATCAAATTATTAATATGTATCCCACTTTGGAAGGCACATATACAAATAGTATTGATTTAAATCCAATTCTTAATAAAGGTTATTCGAGAAAAATAAGTCAAATAGATAAATTTAATCAAAGATATAAAAGATAAAAAAAGTAGCGTTTGCTACTTAATCACAATCAGCAGTACATGCTGATTTTTCATTTACTTCATTAATCATTTTAACAAGTTTTTCTCTCATAGGTTTAAGATCAGCACTTTGCCAAAATTCTTCAGCTGAATCATATTTTTTATTGTCCCAATATCTAGTATCATCAAATTCGACAACTTTACCTTCTTTTACAGCAATTAAACTTGGAGCATATATTCTTTCGTTGCCTTCATCATCATATCTTAAAAATCCTTTTAAAAGTTTAACCATTTCTTGATATTCTTCAGTATTATTTTTTCTATCTTCATAAATATTGAAATAATATACTTTTTCTAAACCTTCTTTTTTAGCAATTTCATTAATTATTGGAACATAGCCTCTACACCAAGGACATTCTGGGAATCCTAAAAATACAAGTCCAGTACCATTTTTTAATATTTTATTAATTTCCTCGATAGTTCGATATGTAAAAACATTATCTTTAGAAATTTTATATTCCTCCGCAAATTTAACTTTTTCTTCATCAACATTTTGATTATTGTTATTCTTTTTAAATACCAAAAATAAAACCAATCCAACAATCAGTAATAAAACTACTATACTAGATATTATAATTATTTTTTTCTTTTTCATCATTTTCCTCCTACAAAATAATTTTAATATATTTTTATTTGATTAACAATATTTTTTTGTTGAGATTACTAAACTGTTAGTTGAATTATTTATTTTAATATTATTTTATGATAAAATAGTTAATATAAGGAGGACTAATGGAAAAGAAAAATATTTTAATTACGGGTGCTGTTGTATTAACTATACTTTTACTAATGATTTTTATTTCACTAAAGAATAAGAAAAAATATGATTTTGGAAACAATCAAGTTACAAATAATACTCAAAGTGAGGTGCCACCTAAAGAAGATAATTTTGGTAAAAATGATACATTTAATATTTCAACTGAATCGGGTAGTGTAGATGTTCTTGGCTACATATCAATTGAAAAAATGGAATCTTACGAAACTGATGAAACTAATGACTATGTATTTTTTAATTTAATTGATACAAAAAGTACTGATTTTAAGACTTATTTAGATAGTTTATCTGGTAATACTTTTGGTGGTAATAATAAAATAGGCTTAGGATGTACTGATAATGAAAAAATTTATTATTTCAACTCTTCGGATGGAAAAGAATTAGAAAGTTATGAGATTAGTGAGACCTCTTCGAAAAGAATATTAGATTCCACAGAAAATAATCCTATTAAATTAAGATTAACAAGACTTGAATATAATGGTGGAACTTCTGCCCCAAGTTGCTATAGTCATATTACTAATGTTGAAGTAATAAGTGAGTGAAAATGATAAGAGCAATTTTTGAGATACTTAAAGGCATAAATAAAACACTTGATGGAATCGAAGAGAAAAAAGAAAAGAATCGTTTAGGTGCACTCGAAGAAGAAATGGATATGTATGGACTTGATGAGGATGAAAAAGAGCTTGTAAGAAAAGGTGAGTATGATCCTTGGGACTTTGATCCAGATAATCCTTTCGAAGAGGATGATTATTATAATGATGATATGGATTATGATGATGACGATGATGAATATTAAGTCATCTTTTTCTTTGCAAATAATACTACTTTATTATATAATTTTTTTAGGTGGTATGTATGATATATAGAATGAAACTTCAAAATGAACCTTTTAGTCAGATAAAGGAAGGAACTAAAAAAATAGAAATCAGATTAAATGATGAAAAAAGAAAATTATTTAAAATAAATGATTATATAGAATTTACAAATATTACAACTTTAGAAATAATGTTTGCTAAAATTACTAATTTATATTATTTTGAAAGTTTTGAAAAAATGTTTAATCATTTTGATAATTCAATTTTAGGTGGTGGTAGTTATAAAGAAATGTATAATTATTACTCTAAAGAAGAGGAATATAAATATGGGGTTTTAGGTATTGAGATTGAAATGCTTCCAAAAATTAATCAAGTTATCCATAATGAAGATAAATTAACATTGAATGATGCAAATCGAGTTACTCGAAGAGCAAAACTTATTGTGGAAAATAGTAAGGAAGAAATTTTAATATGTCATATGGGAGTAAAATATTTTTTAATTGGTGGACACGTTGATAATGATGAAAGTGATGAAATGTGTTTAACTAGGGAAGTTGCCGAAGAGTCCGGAATTACATTAAATTTTTCTAACATTTTACCAATAGCATCCTCAAATTATATAAATAAAGATTACCCTGAAGAAGGCACTATTACCTATACAAATTCAAATTATTATGCACTTGAATATGATTTAGTACCAAACATTGAAATGCAAAATTTAACAGAGGAGGAAATAAAAGAAAATTTTGAGTTAATGTATATTCCAAAAACTGAAGTGATAAACTTTTTAGAAAAAAATAAAGAAACTTGTCAAAGAAAAGGTACATTGAGTGATACAATAATGGCAATAAAAGTGTATTTAAATCTTCAAAAATAAAATTTATCGTGCTATAATTACTATGGGAGTAGTTATGAAGAAGATGAGTTTAACATATAGTGAATTTTTAGATAGTTTATCAAAAGAGGAAATTGAACGTATTTTAATTTTTTTTAATATTAAATTTAGAAAAAATAGTAAGAAAGAAAATTTAGTTAAAATTCTTAACAATAGTGCGGAAGATATTACTAAATATTCTTTTAATTTATTTCAAAGTGATGAACTTGCTAACTTGAAATTAATACTAAAAAATAATGGACATATTAAACCAAGAACAAATTATTTACTTTTATATTTTCTTAATAATTTAAATAAAAAGGGAATAGTAAAAAAAGTTAATGATGATGAATTTTATATGCCAAAGGATATTCAAAAGTATTTTAAATCTCATTTAAAAGATAAAGAATCTTTAAAAATAATTAAATCTAATACTAAAGAATATAATTTAATTATGGGACTTTTAAACACTTACGGAGTACTTTCTTATGATAAGTTTTATGAAATGTTTAATAATATTATTCCTTGTGATAAAGAATCATTATTTGAAAGACTTATGGTTTTAACAGATTTTTATGAAGAGTTTGAACTTTATTTTTCTAAAAAAGAAAATTATGTCTGTAATAAATCATTTCTTAATGAAAAGGGTATTCAGTTAAAAGAAATAAAAAAATATGTTAATAAAAAATCTAATTATAAAACATTTAGTTCAAAAGAATTAACTAATATGTTCAGTTATAAATATATGAGTAAATTTAAATCATTTAAAAAGATGATGTCATTTGTAAAGAGTAATTATTATTTAGATGAAAAGGATATAAAAGTATTTTATAAATATGTAATTGTTCCATATTTAAATGATGTTCAAATTGACAATCCTTCCAAAGAGGAAAATTTATCAAAGAATATTGATAAGTATTTTGAATATAAAAATGCAAAACATAAAAATAAATTTATGGATTTAGTAAAAGGTATTATTAATGAAGCCCCTATGTGGAAATATAATGGTTATAGTGAAATTGAAAAGGAAAAAGGTATAATATGAAACAAATAAAAAATTTGCCACTTTATTTAAGTGTCTTTGTGTTAGTAGCATTTTCAGTTTTTTACTTTGTGTCCGTTAATAAATATAGTTATGCATTTTCTTATGATGAAGTAAAAGAATCATTAGCTCATCAAGAAAGACTTATTAAAAAATGTGCTGAAGTTTATGCTGACAGTAATAAAGACTTATTTGATGAAAAAGAAACAATTTATATAACAATTGATGATTTGGTGAAAATAGGTTTACTTCCTACAGAAAATGGAAAAATATATGAAGCGGGTAGTTCAGTAAAAGAGATTAATGACAAAAAAATAAGAATAACTTTAAGTGATGGAAAGTATGATATCAAGATATTAAATGATTAAGTGTAAACAAAGTGTCAAAAAATTACAAAATTGTTGCACTAAGTAGTAAAAATTGGGTAATATATTATTGTAAGGAGCTGATTAAATATGATTTATCCATCAATAGACAAATTACTTAATATAGTTGATTCTAAATATATGCTAGTTCACGTTGCCGCTAAAAGGGCTAAACAAATGCTAGAATATTATCATTATCAATTAGATAAAAATGAGTATGTAAACAAGAAACCTTTAGGCCGTGCCCTTGAAGAAATTGAAAAAGGTATGGTTCACGTAATAAAAAAAGAAAAAAAGTCTTGATTATCTGAAAAATCTATGATAAGATAATTAAGTCTTATGGGGGATTAGCTCAGCTGGCTAGAGCATCTGCCCTGCACGCAGAGGGTCGCGGGTTCGAATCCCACATCCTCCACCAAATAGACATTTTAGTCCGTAAATACGGGCTTTTTTTGTGCCAGCAGAGCAATATTTGTTACTAAGATGAATATAAAATATTTATTGATTTAAAATAATTGTATTATTAATTATTTTTTGGTAAAATTATTATTGAAAGTAGATGATTATATGAGAAATTCACTTGTTATAAAACTTTTAATTATATTTGCCTCTTGTATTGGAGCGGTAATACTTGCTTCGTATGTTGTAAAAATTGCTAGAGAAAGTAATTCATTGACTTATGATTTGGGAGAATCCTCAAATAGTTATAGTGATACATTTTTAACAAGTTTTAGTGAATACGAAAGCCTTGCAAATGATTTAGGTATAAAAAAGGATTTAACTGCGAATAATTTTGTAACAAATTACTATCTAGCATCATTTCAAGATTATGATAAATGTGGTGAAGAGCGTTATAAATTAGTAAACAAGGTATCTTTAAACGATGATGAACTTAATATTAATTTTAAGGTATATAATAAATGTGGATGGTGTAAAAAACATTCTGTATTATATTTAATTGAACTACCAAAATTTAATGGTGATAATCCTAAAATTAATTATACTTATGATTTTGAAAAAGAAATAGATTGCGGAAATGTTTAAAACCACTTGTTTATTTGTAAATAAAGTGTTAATATAAATATGTAAATCGATGAGAAAAGACACGATTATTATTTAAACTTTCATAGAGAGTCAGTGGTTGGTGTAAACTGATAAAGAGAATAATAGTTACTACTTTTTAAGAGGATTAATAAATCCCGGTTAATAGCCGTTATAAATAATTAAGTTAAATAAAGGATGGTACCGTTAGAAATAACTCCTTATGGTGCTGTCTTTTTTATATAAAGTGAGGATGGATATGAAATCAGAATTAACAAATGAAATGATTAATAGTATTGAAGTTTTAGAAACTTTAAAAGAAAATTATGATAGTTCAGCAATTGATTTTGTTATTAACTCTATTAAAGAGGCAATTAAATCTATGGGTGAAAGAGCAAATTATGTAAATGATAGTTATTTATATAATTTAAATCGGACACGTATTGTACTTAGAATATTAATTGATGTTAATAGTTTTAATAAAAATGATGAAGAATTTAATCGTAATTTTAATGAAGTAATCGAAATATTAAATAATGAAATTGAAAAGGAGAAAGAAAATGAAAAAGATATTAGAAGATGAAAGATTATCAAAATTAAATCATAGTTGTGCACACTTAATGGCGCAAGCAATTAAACATTTATATCCAAATGCGATGTTTTGGGTTGGACCTGTTATTGAAGAAGGCTTTTATTATGATGTTGATTTAGGAGACATTACTTTAACTGAAGAAGATCTTCCTAAAATCGAAAAAGAAATGAAAAAAATTGCAAAGGATGGAAAAAGAATTGTTAGACACGAGATTTCTAAAGAAGAAGCACTTGATATGTTTGGCGCAGACCCATATAAAGTTGACCTTATAAATCGTTTTCCAGATGGAACAATAATTTCTTGTTATTCACAAGGGGATTTTACAGACCTTTGTCGTGGACCACACGTTGATACTGTAAAAGAATTAAAATATTTTAAATTATTAAAATTTTCTGGAGCATATTGGAAAGGCGATGCTAAAAACAAAATGCTCCAAAGAATATATGGTGTTTGTTTTGACAGCGAAGAAGACCTTAATGAATATATGCAACTTTTAGAGGAAGCAAAAGAAAGAGACCATAGAAAGATTGGCAAAGATTTAGGAATATTTATGTTCTCTGACCTTGTTGGTAAAGGGCTTCCAATGTGGCTTCCAAATGGATTCATTTTAAGAAGAACTTTAGCGGATTACATAATGGATAAAGAGTTAAAACTTGGTTATAAACACGTTATGACTCCATCTCTTGGTAATGTAGATTTATATAAAACATCTGGACATTGGGATCATTATAAAGATGATATGTTCCCTGCGATGGAACTTGAAAATGAAAGTTATGTTTTAAGACCAATGAATTGTCCACATCATATGATGATATATAAAAATTTCTTACATTCTTATAAAGATTTACCTATAAGAATTGCAGAAATTGCTAATGACTTTAGATATGAATCTTCAGGAGCTTGTTGTGGTATCGAAAGAACAAGAGCATTTACGCAAAATGATTCTCATATTTTCTGTACTCCAGAGGAAATAAAAAGTGAAATTAAAGGTGTTATCGCTTTAATACTAGATGTATATAAAGATTTTGGTTTTAATAACTATGAATTTAGACTTTCATTAAGAGATGTAGAAAATACTGAAAAATATTTTGGCAACGATGAATTATGGGAGAAAAGTGAAAAGGCTTTACGTGAAGTTTTAAAAGAACTAAATGTTCCATTTTATGAGGCTTTAGGTGAGGCTGCATTCTATGGACCTAAGATTGATGTGCAAGTAAAGAGTGCTATTGGACACGATGTTACACTTTCAACTGTACAGGTTGACTATCAATTACCAGAAAGATTTGAACTTGAATATGTAAATGATAAAGGTGAAAAAGAAAGACCTATTGTTATTCATCGTGCTATTTTAGGTTCATTAGACCGCTTTACAGCATTTTTACTCGAGGAATGTAAAGGTTATTTACCTTTATGGCTTGCTCCAAATCAAATCAATATTATACCTGTAAATAATGAATATCATTTAGAATATGCAAAAGAAATTTATGAGCTATTATCAAATGAAGGATTTAAAACGCTTCTTGATGATAGAAATGAAAAACTTGGTTATAAAATAAGAGAAAGTATAATGAAAAAATATCCTTATACGTTGATTTTAGGTCAAAAGGAAGTTGATAACCAAACAATTAGTTTTAGGCATAGTCAAAGTGAGGAAACAATTACCCTTTCAAAAGAAGAATTTATTAAAAAGTTACATAATGAAATAGCAGATAAGGGTATTTAATGAAAAATATTGCAATAATTACTGGTGCTTCATCAGGTATTGGAAAAGAATTTCTATTAAATATTCCGAGTAACATTAAAGTTGATGAAATATGGGCGATTGCTAGAGAAAAAAAACTTCTTGAAAGTTTAAAGGAAGAATCTAACTCAAATATTAGAACATTTTCATTAGATTTAGAAAAAGAGTCTAGTTTAATGAAGATTAAAGACTTGCTTGAAGAAGAAAAGCCTAATATAAAATTATTAATTAATGCTGCAGGATTTGGTAAGTTTGAAAAAAGTATAAATATTTCTTTAGAGGATTCTATAGGAATGATTAAAGTAAATGATATGGCTCTTACTTCCTTATGCTTAATGGCAATACCTTATATGAAGAAAAATTCAAATATAATAAATATTGCTTCCGTAGCGGCTTTTCAACCAGTACCTTATATTAATGTTTATGCAGCAAGTAAGGCTTATGTACTGTCGTTTTCAAGAAGTTTAGGAAAGGAATTATCAAAAGAGGGAATACATGTTTTAACAGTTTGTCCATTTTGGACTAAAACTAAATTTTTTGATAGAGCAGTAGAGAAAAACAAAGTTATAAAAAAATATGTTGTTATGTATGATCCAACTGATGTTGTAAAAAAAGCGTATATTGATATGCAAAAGAAAAAAAGTGTTAGTGTTTATGGTTTTATAGCAAATGTTCAAAAAGTATTATGCAAATTACTTCCGCATAATCTTATAATGAGTATTTGGTGTAAACAGCAAAAATTAAAGTAGAAAAGGAGAAAATATGATTTTATTAGTTATTTTAGTTATAGTTTTATTTATTATTTTAGGTTCATTAAAACAAATTAATGAATATGAAAGAGGGGTTAAATTTACAGCGGGTAAGTTTACTAAAATTATGTCACCAGGTTGGAGAATTGTTTTGCCTATTTTTCAAAGTTATAAAAAAGTTGATATAAGAACAAAAGTAGATGATGTTCCAGAACAAGAGGCAATTACTAAAGATAATGTATCTGTAAAAATTAATGCAGTTATATATTATAAGGTATTTGATGCTTCACTTGCTGTTTTACAGGTAGAAGATTTCTATTATGCTACAGCGCAACTTGCTCAAACTACAATGCGTAACATAGTAGGTAGTGTAACATTGGATGAACTTTTATGTGAGAGAGAAAAAGTTTCTTCACAAATAAAAGAAATAATCGATAAGGAAACTGATCCTTGGGGAATTAAAGTTGAAAATGTTGAACTTAAAGATATTTCCCTTACTGATGAAATGAAAAGAGTTATTGCAAGAGCTGCTGAAGCTGAAAGAGAAAAACAAGCTGTTATAACAAAATCAATAGGTGAAAAAGAAGCAGCAGAAAATTTAGCGGAAGCTGCAAAAAAATTAGCAGAAAGTCCTGGTGCTCTTCATTTAAGAACGTTAGAAACTATTAATGATGTTTCTTCAGATCAGTCTAATACAATATTCTTCCCAATTCCAATGGATGTTTTGGAAGCAGTTAAAGGTTATTCTGAAAAGTTAAAAAAAGATAATAAAAAGTAATTAGCAAGTGCTAGTTATTTTTTTTGAATTTATGCATATATTTATTAATGTATGTTTATTAAAACTATATTTTTACATGGATTTGACGTGGTTTACAACAAAAAATCAATTTTTTTAAAAAAAAGTGAAAAAAAACGTT
>DJOC01000031.1 GCA_002439555.1 Caryophanales bacterium UBA6448
TGATTACTAAATATAATTGGGATTTAACTGAAATTGCTTTAAGTCTTTATAGTGAAAATGAAAAAGAATTTTGTTTTAATGGAAAATTAACTATCATTGATTATAAGGAAAAACTTATAAAAGTACTAAATGAAATTAAACATAAAGCAGAAATAAATTTAGAGGTTAATGATAAAACTAATGAAAAATCAATTAGAAAATAATTTCGTAATTACAATGTAAACCAAATTTTGTTGACTTTTCCCCATATTTATAGTAAAATTTAAAAGTAATGAAAAAAGGAGGAAACTAATAATGGCTACTAAAGTAACTAATAAAAAACCTTTATCAGGAAATAATAGATCTCACGCATTAAATGCTACAAAAAGAGTTCAAAAACCAAATCTTCAAAAAAAAGTTATTAATGGAGAAAAAGTTATTATTTCTGCAAGAGAAGCAAGAACATTTAATAAACAAAAATAAAAATACTGGTTATAAAAATCAGTATTTTTTATTTATCTTTTACAAAATATATTATTTAAAAGTACTTGAAGTTCTTCTCTATTAATAGGTTTTGAAATATAGCCATCAAAGCCCTCTTTTAAATAAAATTCTTTCATACCTACCATTGCATTAGCCGTAAGAGCAATTACCGGAGGAATCTTAACACCCTCTAAATTTTTAAGTGTTTTTAAAGTTTGAATACCATCCATAAGGGGCATCATATGGTCTAAAAATATTAAATCATATCTTGCTCCACCTTTGATTTTTTCAATAGCCTCTGCTCCACTTTGAAGACAAGTTATATTAAATTTATAATCCGATAATATTCTTTGAGCAACTTTTAAATTTAAAATATTATCATCAACAATTAATATATCATATAGTGAACCATCAAAATGTACATTCGAGGTACTTACTTTAGTTTGGGTATTAACTTCTTCTTTTTCAATAGCATTAAAATCTATTTTCTGAGGAAGTACTACCGTAAAGGTTGTTCCAACTTTATATTTTGAGGTAAATGATATTGTACCTCCTAAAAGTTCAACTAACTTCTTTGTTATTACAAGGCCAAGACCAGTACCCTCAACTTCATTATAATTTTCTTGATTATGAATTCTTGAAAATTTAACAAATAATTTATCATAATCACTTTCTTTAATACCAATTCCTGTATCTGCTACAGTAAATTTAACAGTTGCCATATCCCCAACATTTTCACTACTTATATTAAAATCTATATGGCCCTCATCAGTATACTTTGCAGCATTTGATAATATATTCATAAGTATTTGATATATTTTAAGTTCATCACCTATCATAAATTTAGGTACATCTGAAGATATATTTATATTAAGTTTAACCTTATTTTGATCTAGTTTAGCGGTTATTACCGAAGAAAGCTGCATAATAATCTTACGCATTTCATAAGTAGTTTCTTTCTTTTCCTCTTTACCACTTTCAATTCTTGAAACATCTAAGATATTATTAATAATTCCTAAAAGTGTTGAGGCTGCATCATAAATACTTTGAACTTCATTTTTTTGATTTATTGGCATACTTTCTGTAAGAAGACTTTCAGAAAAACCAATTATTGCATTCATTGGTGTTCTAATATCGTGACTCATATTTGATAAGAAGTCTGTTTTCGCTTTTGAGGCTTCATTAGCCTCTTCTTTATCTTTTTCAAGTTCATTAATTATTTTTAAATCAGGGTTTTCCATTGTAAAGTAAATAAGTGCTATTACAAGTCCCATTATCGAACTATTTATGGAAACACTTGGATTTACCCAACTAATAATTATTCCAATAAGTCCTAAAAAAGCAAATGAGAAAACTATCATTTTCTTACTAAAATCAAGTTTTTCTTTTTTATAAATCATATATATCACTAAAAGGCCACTGTAAACAATATTAACTATATATGTAAAATATAAATCTCTACCATTTTGATAAGCAATTAATTTATCAATATCAACAAAGTAATTTGGTTTTAAATAAATACTCACCCCACATAATATTAAACTTATTATCATTAAAATTATATAAAATGTATTACTTTTAAATAATTCTTTTAAAGTTTTAAATTCTTTTTTAAGGCAGCTTATATAAATGATTAACCAAGTACTCCATATAATAGTGCTTACTAAGAAACCTTTACAAATAATCATATTTAATAGTTCATATTTGTCTTGAAAAAATAATAAATAATTTTTAACGCCATCAAATAAAATTACAATAAATGTTAAGATTGAAAATACCTCAAAGTTTTTATTTTCTAAACTCTTTTCTTTTCTTTTTTTAGTAAATACACTAAGTAGTATTAATAAATAACATAGTGATAATATCTGAAGTAAACAAGATCTTATCATTTAATATCACCACTTATTTTATTAAATATTTCAATACTTTCAGGACTATATTTAGCTTCATTTTTACTTACAATTAATTTAATCATATCTTCTTTAGAAACATTCTTTATTATGCCTCTTGCATATTCATAAGCAATATTTACAAGGTATACATATAAAGGTATTTCCTCACCTTTTAAAGATTTAGGGAAGCCTTTACCATCATATCTTTCATTATGCATTAAACATATATTTTTAGCATATTCTTTAGTTTTTTCATCCAAAAAGTTCATATTATTTAAAACCATTACTGATTTATTTGGATAAGAATATATTACCTTTTTTTCATCCTCATTTAAGTTATTAAAACCATTAAAATATGATACAGGAACTAGTTTTAAACCTACATCATAATACTTTGAGGCATTAATAATTATATCTTTATTATCAGTAAGCATTAATGAAAGCACTTCTGATACTTTTTCATATACAGCATTATTATCGATTACGTAGGATTCTACATAATTATCTAAAATACTACTTAAATCTTTATTTTGAGATTTTATAATATCTGATAAATAATTATTTTTGGAATACATTCTTACCATATTATTTAATCTTTTATTAATAATTTCAAAGTTAAATGGTTTTTCAATCATATCGGCTATTTCATAAGCATAGACCTTTTCTTTAGTATCTTTACTATCATCCGCGGAAACTATAACAACAGGCATTTTATTAAGTAGTCTTTTTTCATTTAGAAAGTCAAGTACACCAAAGCCATCCATAACAGGCATTTTTAAATCTAAAAACATTCCGACAATATTTTTTTCATTTGTTTTTAAATTATTATTTATTATTTCTACGGCTTCTTCACCATTTTTAGCTTCGATTATATTATACGAAGAAAATGCTTTTTTAAAAATACTTCTTGTTAAATCATCATCATCCACTATCAAAAGGTACTCTGTAAAATTATTCATCTTACTAATAAGTTTTCCTTCATAATATTTATTAATCTCAGGATTTTTCTTAACTACATCATATAAAAGTGATGAAAAATAATTATATAAATTATTAACTTCATTATTATCTCTAGAAATGCTTTCTAAAGTATTTTCAATATTTAATATTAAATCAGTTATATCACTACTTATATCATTTTTCTCTTCTTTTTTAGGCTTTTCCTCAGACTTAAAGGAAACTATAAATACTTTATTTCCCGGAAGTAGTTTAACAAGAGCAGTATAATTATCATATATAAGTAAATTAGATAGTTTTAGAAAGTTTATAGTCTTATAACCATCAATAGGTAAATTATTAGCACTTATTTCATTAAAATAAGTATTTGCATAATCTGGATGAAGACTTTTTTTACATCTTTCAAAGTAATCTTCATAACTAATACTTGATGGATTTTCTGTATATTTATCATATAAATAAACTTTATCTTCGTTTAAATCTATTAAAGTTATATCAATTATATTAAATAAATCATTTATTAAATTATTCATTGTTACCTCCGAAGAATGTATCAAGTACTTTATATAGTTCATTGGCCTTTACAAAAAGATTAGTAATATTTTGATTAATAAAATTAATATCACCATTTTTCGCAGCCATTTCGTGTTCATAGGCCATATTAGCAAAAGTCATTATTCCAAAAGTTTTACAATTACTTTTAAGAGCGTGAACTTTTACTCCATAATTTTCAATATCTTTATTTTCATATAAAGTTCTTATCTCATTCATTTGATTAATAAAACCATTTTTAAACTCTAATAAAAGTTCTTTGTAAGAGGTTTCATCTCCAATAAAAGATAATCCTAAATCTACATCAATTCCATTATTTTTTAAATATTCTAAAGTATTATTCATACGTCCACTACCCTTTCCTAGTATACAATAATATTTTAGCATAAAAAAACGCTATTTAAAATAGCATTTTTATAAATTTACTTTAATATTTTCTCTTTTTTCACTTTCAATTTGAAATAAGTCTTTTTTCTCAAAGTTAAATATTTTAGCAATTATGTTTGAGGGTACACTTTCTACTGCATTATTGTATGATGTAACCGCATTATTATAACTCGTTCTTGCATAACTTAATTTATTTTCTATTTCATTTAAATTTCTTTGTAAACTTAAAAAGTCAGTATTTGCTTTTAAATCTGGGTAACTTTCTGCGATTGCCATAAGATTATTAATTTGTTTATCAATCTTTTCAGTTTCCTGTGTACTAAAGCCATTATTTTGATAATCACTTCTTAATTTAGTAACATTTTCTAAAGTAGATTTTTCGTGTTTAGCATAACCTTTTACACAATTAACTATATTGGGAATTAAATCAAATCTTTGATTTAAAAGAACATCTATTTGAGACTCTCTTTCTTTAACTCTATTACCTTTTTTAACAAAACCATTATAGTATGATATAATCATTCCTGATATAATTACAATAATTAATAAAATAATATTTAATAACATCTTACTTCCTCCTTACTTTGTCTCAATAGTTACTTTATTTACATAACCATTTTCATCATAATCTACAGATATTTCATAATATTGTAGTTCATAACCATTAAAACTTTTAAGCATACTTTTAATTTCTTTGATTTTATCTAGGTCAGTTCCATAAGAAGTACCATCAAATATTACCTCGATTAAATGATCACTTGATTTTTTATTACTCTTAATTATTTCATCAACCTCAAGGCCTACAGCACTTCCACCTTGAGTTCCAGCATAAAATTCGTGCATATTATTAAAGCTACTTTTTTCTCTTTCAAGCTCTTCTTCTTTCATCTTTTGCTCTAATTCCTCTTGCCTTTTTTTAGCTTCTTCCTCAAGTGCTTTTTGTTTTTCTTCAGCTTCTTTTTGTTTTTTATTATATTCCTCTTTTATAGCATCTTTCTTTGCCTTAATAGATGAACCAACTCTATATGTTAAAGTTCCAAGTGATGCAATAAAAATTATTATTACAATATATAATATAAACTTTCTATCTTTTTTCTTTTCCATTTTAATACTTCTCCTTTTAAAATATATTTATAGTATATCAGTTTTATTAATAAAAAACTAGGTTTAATATTAGCCTAGTATTTATTTAAATTATTATTAAGGTTCTTCAGAAAGTATTTGAGAATATTCTAAACTAGCCATAAACTTTTTAGAACCATTTTGAATTTGATTATGCATATAGTTAATTAATGTAACTCTAGCCATATAATAATCATTTACTTTACCAATTGCTTTACTTGTAGTCATTTCAGCACTATCTACTAAACTAAGAGTTCCTTGTGTATTTGTTATATCATATGTGTTTTGAAGTACATAACATTTATTATTTGCATTATTAAAGTAATCAGCAACCCATCTTTTATCGCCATCACAAGCATCCTCAGAAGTTATATCCTCAACTACTTGGTTATTAGAATTATAACATTTACCAGTATTACAATTTTCTGCTGTTCTAGAATTATCTGCTTTATAGAAATCTAATACTAATTCAGCATCCTCCCTAGTTTCCCAAATATATGTGTCACTTGCAGTACATGAATACATATCTTCTAAATAATCAGTTTGTGATACAACATTTCCTTTAGCATAGCATTTTTCTTCTTTACCATCAGTAGCCCAAATATTTTCACCAGTACAGTTTTCTTTTTCAACATCTACTGTGCTAGTTTTTACATAACAAGTTCCTGAAGTATATTCCATATCATTTTGTGAAATATTTAAGTCTATTTTATAACTTCTTTTAGACTCTGCTTCACTACTTGTTGTAAATGTTATACTACCAAGTGATTCAGCACTTAAGTCTTCTCCTGCTTCTGCTTGAGCCTTACCAAAATTTTCAGTATTTGCTACAATATCAATCGGAGAACCAGCATCAATTAAAAATAAATCACTTGATACATTAGTTGTAACATTAATATTTGAATTACCCTTTCCATCAACTTGACTTGCTAAATAAGCAAATGTTGCTCCGATTACAACAACAATCATAGTTACTATTGCTATTACTGTAAGAAGAACTACATTACTCTTTTTTGAACTTTCATCCATTTTTAAAATCTCCCTTCTATTATCAAAATAATCATATAATATTTTTGGACTTTAGTCAATAAATTAAAAATTATTTTTTAAAAAATATACATTTTTTTTACTTTTTTTGATATGATTATAATGGAGATAATAATATGATATTACAAATAAGTGATGATGAAAATATAAAAGTAAAAATAGCAAATAATTTTTTTAAGAAACTAATTGGTTTTATGGGTAAAAAAGATTTTGATTATGGAATAATATTTCCCAAAACAAATTCAATTCACACTTTTTTTATGAAAGAAAACATTGATGTAATTGGTTTTGATAATCACGGAATAATTATTTTTAAGGCAGTCAATGTTGAAAAAAATAAAGTTATCGTAATAAAGGAACAATTAAAAAATACAAACATTTTAGAAATGCCTGCATTTAAATCAAAAAAATTAAAAATGTATGATAAATTAACCTTTATACGTAAATAAATAATCGTTTATTGCTACATCATCACCAGGTTTAGCACCCATTTTTTCTAATGTTTCTTCGACACCCATCGCACGAAGTATTCTACCAAAGCGAAGAACACCCTCTTCTTCTGTAAATTTAGTCATATTAAATAACCTTTCAATTTCTTTACCTGTAACAACCCAAGTATCACCATCTTTAGTTATTTCATAAGGTTTATCTTTTTTAAATTTAATATAAACTTCTTCCTCGAACTCATCTTTATCGTAAGAAAATTCTTCTTCAGTTTTTAAAGTTTCATTTATCTTATTTAATAAATCATCAATACCTTGATGCGTTATAGAGCTTATTTCAAATATATCTTTATCTGGATAAGCTTTTTTAAATTCCACTAAATTATCTTTACTATCGGGCATATCCATTTTTGAGGCAACAATAATTTCTTTTTTATTTGCAAGTTTTTTAGAGTATTTAGAAAGTTCTTCCCTGATTACTTTATAATCATTAATAGGATCATTACCCTCCATTTTAGACATATTAACCATATGTACTAACACTTTACATCTATCAGCGTGGCGTAAGAATCTATCTCCTAAACCGACGCCTTCACTTGCTCCTTCGATTAAACCAGGAAGGTCCGCTACGACAAAAGAATCACTACCTAATTTAACTACTCCTAAATTTGGTGATAATGTAGTAAAATGATAACTTGCTATTTTAGGTTTTGCCGAAGATATTACACTTAAAAATGTTGATTTACCAACACTTGGCATTCCCACAAGTCCAACATCCGCTAAAACTTTTAGTTCGCATCTTAAATATTTAATTTCCCCTTGTTCACCATTTTCTGAAAACTTTGGAGCAGGATTTTCATGAGTTGCAAAGGCTTTATTACCTCTTCCACCTCTTCCACCATGAGCCACAATTACAGATTGATTGTCCTCAACAATATCGCTAACAATAAGGCCAGTATCATCATCATAAACTGTAGTTCCAAGAGGCACTTTAATAATGATATCTTCACTATTTTTACCATATTTATTAGAGCCCATACCATTTTCACCTTTTTTACCTTTAATAATTTTTTGAAATCTTAAATCTACTAAAGTTTTTAAGGATTTATCTCCGACAAAAACGATATTACTTCCTCTTCCACCATTTCCACCATCTGGTCCACCCATAGGTACAAATTTTTCTCTACGAAAGGAAGTACATCCCATACCTCCATCACCCGCAATTAATTTAACTTTAACTTCATCAACAAACATATTATCTTCCCCTTAAACTTATATCTATTGTATCAAATTCCTTATAATTTGCATAGTAAGAAATCATTTCTACAATAATTTCTTTTAAAATTGCATTACTTTCACTATACATATTATTTTCATTAAAGTACTTACTCATACATTTTGCATAATTAATATTATTTCTAATAGTCTTTTTCTTTTCAAAATCATATTGATTTAAATCATAAGAACAAAATAAAATACTTATATAATAAAATAAATCACTTAATACTTTATTTTTTTCTTCATCCTCAAGATAATCTATATATAATATTCCATCTGAAAAATAATCACTAAATTTTGTAATATTAATTCCCATTGGAAGTGGTAATACTTTTTCATCAATACTAATTAAATACATAATAAACCTCCCTTAAAAAAAATGCCTATAAGGCATTATTTTTCATAAACAGATACTTTTTTCTTATCTTTACCCATTCTTTCATACTTAACAGTTCCACTAACTTTAGCAAATAAAGTATGATCTTTTCCCATTCCTACATTAGTACCTGGGTAAATTCTAGTTCCTCTTTGACGGTAAATAATACTTCCAGCATTACATGTTTGTCCATCAGAAAGTTTAGCACCTAATCTACGACCTGCTGAATCACGATTGTTCTTTGTAGAACCTTGAGCCTTAACGTGAGCAAATCTTTGAATATTTAAACTAATAAATAACATTTCTTATTCTCCTTTACTATTATTTTTCTTCATTAACTTTAATATTTTTAGGATAACTTTTTTCTAAATCTTTAAGAATAGTCATCATATTTAAAATTAATGAGTTTGTAATATCATCAGATAAAAGAACTTTTATTTCCATATATTCATCATTATCTAGAAATTCAATACTTTTTTCATTGATATTTAATAGACCATTTACAGTAGTATAAATTATACTTGATACGCTAGCACATACAATATCTTTACCAGCATTATCATAACCTGCATGTCCAGTTATTTTAATAACATTTCCATCTTTATTAACTTTAATCATTATTAACCATTAATTTTTTTAACTTCAACTAAAGTATAAGCTTGTCTATGTCCTTGTGTTTTTCTAAATTTCTTTTTAGGACGATAATGGAATACTTTTATTTTTTTACCTCTACCATTTTTAATAACTTCAGCTTCAACTGATGCTCCTTTTACAAATGGTTTTCCAGCTTTTCCATCAACAAATAATACTTCATCGAAAACAACTTTTTGTCCAGCTTCAACATCTAATTTTTCAACATAGATGCGGCTATTTTCTTCAACATAATATTGTTTTCCACCTGTTTTAATTATAGCTTTCATTTCTTTTCCTCCTTTTCATAAGTCACACCTGTAAGGTAAGATAATCTTTTAAAAACCTTTTTAGAGTGGATGAAATGACTTAAAACACTAAAATTATACCAAAAAATCCTTGATATAGTCAAGGATTTTTTTAAAGAATATTTTCGTTTGTACC
>DJOC01000091.1:0-389 GCA_002439555.1 Caryophanales bacterium UBA6448
AAAATGCTAAAATTATAGTAGAGATAGCGTAAATACGAGGGTTAATTTTCCTAAAAGTATATACTTTATGAAAAACTACCCCCTATAAATACTGGGATTGCAGGGTCTTTAATAACTTTTTTAATTATAAATTTTTTATTTTATTTTGCCAAGCAAATAATCTTTATCAGAGAAAATTTTTCCATTTAAATTATAATAATACTTTGTATCTTTTTTATAATTTAAAAGAAGTTCATTTTTATTTACAACTTTTGAATATTTAATATCATAAAGCATTTTTTCTAAAATAAACTTTTCATAAATAATACTTTTATTTTTAATAACCTCAATAGTCTTATAAACAAATAAACTTATTATCAAATAATTATTAAAATTATATTTATAATTTA
>DJOC01000091.1:513-5211 GCA_002439555.1 Caryophanales bacterium UBA6448
AAAATAAGCATATATTTCAAAAAGTATTTTACTACCATCTAAGGGAACAATTGGAAGTAAATTAAAAAGCATTATTGAAAGGTTTATTTTTCTAAAAAAAGGATCTTTAAAAAATAAAAATAAAGTGCATTGAAAAACTGCTCCCATAATCGAAATTAAAAAATTATTTATAAACGAGGAATTATAAATATTATCTATTTTAGTTATACCTCCGAAAGGAAAAAGTTCAATACTTTTAATTTTATAACCTAAAATAATTGATATTAAAATATGACCTAGTTCGTGAAAAATAACAATACCAAATATTATTAAAGCACTTTTAATATAACCACATAAAAAAGCTATTAATAAAAAATATAAGGTTAAATAATTAACTTTGATTTTTAATTTCTTTATATTCATCATAAGAATAGAATTTATTATCTTTAGTAATAGTTAAATAAAATACTTTATCAGCACTACCTATTAAAGCACCCTCGTTTATATAATCATAAATACTTACATTAATATTTTCTAAAAGGCCATACCATATATCAAATCCATCACTACTTTGAACAATAACTAGGTTTTCTATTTCATCCTTACTACCCTTGAAAACCACTATTCCACTTGAAATAGAGCTAACAATACCATCATTTATTTTAACTTTTATACCATTTAAAAACTTTTCACCATTTGTATAATCTATTTTTTCACTTACTACGGGAATCTCTTTTTTTATATTAAAAGATCCAAAATATTTTTCATAAAAATTATTAAATTTACTAAATTTAAATGTTTCATTAAAAATAACCTTTTTAAAATTATCTTTATTTTTATCACTTGTTTTAACAAATATTAAGCTTCCTATTAAAAGCATCAAAGATATTAAAACTTTATTAAGAAATTTTTTTAAACCTTTTCTAAACTTATCACTTTTATCATCACTAAGATATTCGCTTAATAATTTATCATCATTATTTTCCATACTTAAGTATATGCTTCTTAAAAAGAATAATACTTATTAACTGCATAATAATACTTTTTTTCATTATAAAAAGAAAATCACATTTAAAAATAATACTAAAGATTAAAACAAAAATTAAATAATATAAAATATTTTTTAAATAATAATTTTTAATTTTTCTTAAAAGGTAATACAAAGTAACTAACGTAACTAATACAAGTACATAGGTAGATAATATGCTATCTATTAATAGCCCTACACATATAATCAAATAAATATTTTTAAAATTTAAATAGTTTAGAAAAAAGAAACTATAATAAATTGTATAATTATAAACTAATAAATCTAATATCATTGCTTATTCCTTGATAAAACTACCACATAATCCAAATTATTTACATCATATGGTTTAACTTCATATACTTTTTCTGGTGTATAAATAATACCCTCTATAGTTCCTAAAACTATTTTTTCATTATAACCTGATAAATTAGAAATATATATTTTATCATTTATATTTAAGTTTTCATTGCTAGAAAAAATAAGTTTATTATCATTATATTTTAAAATTCCATCTTCATTTTTACCAAAACCTTGAATTATAAAATCATTATTTGTAATCATTTTAACTATAATAAAATCTTTATATACATTTTTAACAGTGCCAATTAAGTATTTATCATAAATCACTAAATCATTTTTAGAAATATTTTTTGTATCACAAACAAGTTTTAACTCTTTTCTAAAGGCATAAACATTATTATTAATTACTTTTGCATAAGTGATATTATCTTTATAATCATAACTTTTTATAACATTTATTTTATTAATTTGTTCATATAAAGAGGACACCAAAACACTTTCATTAAAGGTATATTTTGGTTTAAACAAACTAAAAATAAAATTCTTTGATATAAGAATAATAAAAAGTATTAAAAAAAGATATGAATTATTTATAAACTTTTTCACATCTTTATTATTTGTTAAATATGAATTTCTATTCACAAATATTATCTTTTATACTAATATTTGGATTTACAAATAAAGTCTTTTCATTTGAACATCTTACTAAATTAAATTTTTCGAATTTATATACCCTATCATTATTATTATTTTCCGTATATTCTTTACCCTTTACAATGTTATCAATAGAGTCTCTTTTGTCAGTTAGAATATAAGATAAGTCATAAATATTATCTTCATTATATTTATAATAAATATTGCTAATTCCTAAATAATAAACATTATCAAGTAAATTTGTCATTTTGTTATCATAGTTATAATTTACCATAAGATCATATTCTTTATAAATATCTAAATCATAGATAGTTACGTAAGTTAAATCGATTTCTTCATTATCTTCGCTAATTATATATTTTATAACTTCACCAGTAAACTCTATTTCATCATATATATGATATTTTTTAGGATTAATATTTAAATTTTTTAAGACAATTTTTTTATTACTTTCAAAATTTACATAACCATTAATTCCTACTTTAGAATCATAATAATCAATTTCAAGTTCGGAAGAACCAATTATTTTGCTTACTTTACCTTTTATATGAACAAATTTATTTTTAGTATTATGATATGTTTGTTTTAGATTTGTTCCTAAATATTCAGAAATGCTTTTTACCTTTATTTCATTTTTGTCACAAGCATAACCTTTTTTATAATTTTTATCTAAAATAAGATCATTATCACATTTATAGATTCTATAAATTAAACTATTATAGGTACTAACCTTTTCTGAGGATTTAAACTCTATAACCATAACTGGGGGTTTTTTTAAAATTATAAATGAATAATAATCAATTAAATAGACAAATAGAAATACCATTACAGGAAATATTACTACTTTTAAAGGTAAATTTTTTGTATTAATTATTAAAGATATACTTAAAATTATTATACCAATTAGCGTAAGAATTAATCTATAAACTGCATATTTAAGTATGAAAAAAGGAGCAAACGTAAATATAAATCCTATTATAAAAAACCATATATTTTCTTTTTTCATTTTACTACCTACTTTCTAATATTAGTATACAATATTTTTTTTGAAGTTGCTACAAAAATTTATTGTTAATTGTAAAAAATTATTATATAATTATATATAGTAAAGGGAAAGTGTGATAATAATGTTTAGAGAATTTGATTATGATAATAAGCCAGTTGTTGAAATAGTTAATGAAATTATCGAAGATTCTATTAAAAAAGGTGCATCAGATATTCACTTTGACCCCGAAGAAAAAGGTATAAATGTCAGAATAAGAATAGATGGGCAGTTACACGATTATTGTAAAATTCCCGAATCCGTTAAGAAAAATCTTACAACAAGAGTTAAAATTATAAGTGGTATGAATATTACTGAATCAAGACTTCCCCAAGATGGTGCTATTAAACACCTTGATGATGGTAAACAATTAGACCTTCGTGTGTCTTCGCTTCCAACAATTCATGGTGAAAAAATCGTAATAAGAATACTAGATTACACTATGTCCCTTGCGGGTCTTGAAACTTTAGGCTTTACTGATGCCAATTATGAAAAAATTAAAACAGCACTGACTGCCCCAAATGGGATTATACTAGTTACTGGTGCCACTGGTTCAGGAAAAAGTACAACAGTTTATTCAATGCTTCAACTTCTTAATACGCCAGAAAGAAATATTATTACAGTCGAAGATCCCGTAGAAATGAAAATGAAAGGTTTAAACCAAGTACAAGTTATGAGTGAAATTGGTTTAGACTTTAATACTACTTTACGTTCTATTTTAAGACAAGACCCTAACGTTATAATGATCGGAGAAATTCGTGATGATGAAACTGCTAGAATAGCTGTTAGAGCCTCAATTACAGGACACCTAGTACTTTCTACAATCCACACCAATAACTCACTTAATACTATTGAAAGACTTCTTGATATGGATGTTGAAAGATACCTTTTAGGTTCTGCACTTACCGCCATTATTTCTCAAAGATTATGTAAAAAATTATGCTCTAAATGTCGTAAATCCAGACCTACTACTGAATATGAAAAAAACTTATTTAAGAAAGTTTTGAATAAAGATGTTCCGGCAATATATGATGCCGTAGGTTGTGATGAATGCTTTAATGGTTACAAAGGAAGAATTGCTCTTCATGAAGTACTACTTCTTAATCAAGATATAAGAGATGCCATTATTAACAATGTTAAAAAAGAGGAACTTCGAAATTTAGTTTATAATAAAGATAATACTCTTACTCTACTCGAAGATGGACTTGCAAAAATTATTAATGGTTCTACCACCATCGAAGAGGTTGTTAAAGTTATTGACCTTGATACAGACTTTGGTGAAAACGATGTTGAAATTAGAAATGCCTTCTTAGGTAAAGAACTTAAAAAGGATGAAGAAAATTTAAAGAAAGAACAATCTGAACTTATTGATACATTATAAAAAACGCTTTTACGCGTTTTTTTGTTTTGATTCTTTTTGAATTTCACTAACTAACTCATTATAATCTTCCTCAGTTATCTTAGTTATTTCCAAAGTCAACTCTTTTGATAATTTTTTTTTGATGCATTCTTTTGCAATATCAAGATTAGTTTTTTCAATAGCTAACTCTTTCATTTCTGCTTCGTGAAACTTTTTAGGATCATAATAAATTAACTCATCATAATTCCATTGCATTTCTTTCAACTCCTTTACAATATTTCATCATCAATAAATGCTTTTTTATTATCTGCTATGCATATTAGTGATAAATAT
>DJOC01000057.1 GCA_002439555.1 Caryophanales bacterium UBA6448
CTTTTAGTTGCGGGTTCTACTGGTTCTGGTAAATCAGTATGTATTAATACTATTATTTGTTCAATATTAATGAGATATAAACCTGATGAAGTAAAACTTGTTCTAGTCGACCCTAAAAAAGTTGAACTTACAAATTATAATGGAATACCTCATTTATTATGTCCTGTTGTATCTGATCCTAAAAAAGCCTCTGTTGTTTTACAAAAAGTAGTTGCAGAAATGGAAAAAAGATATGATATCTTCGCAGAAAAAGAAGTTAAAAATATTGCAGGTTATAATGAACTAATTGAAAAAGAAAAAAAGAAAAATCCTGATATAAATACTACTAAAATGCCATATATTGTAGTAATAATAGATGAACTTGCGGACCTTATGCTTGTTGCTTCTAAAGAAGTGCAAGACTCTATTATGAGAATTACGCAAATGGCAAGAGCGGCAGGTATACATTTAATCGTTGCTACTCAAAGACCTTCAACTGATATTATTACAGGTGTTATTAAAAATAATATTCCATCAAGAATTGCCTTCTCTGTATCTAGTGCAATTGACTCAAGAACAATCCTTGATGCTTCGGGTGCTGAAAGCCTTCTTGGTAAAGGTGATATGTTATATCTTCCAATGGGAGAAAGTCACACTACTCGTATTCAAGGATGCTTTATTTCCGATAATGAAATTAGTAAGTTAATTGAGTATTGTAAAGCCCAAGCCCAAGTCAAATATAGCGAAGAATTTTCTAATCAAGAAAGTCCACATACTTCTTCCTCAGGAAGTAGCAATGATAGTGCTGATGGTGGCGATGATCCAATGTATAATGAAGTTGTTGAGTTTGCAATTGAAACTGGTAAAATCTCTGCATCACTTATACAGCGTAGATTTAGATTTGGTTATAATAGAGCTGCAAGAATGGTTGACCTTCTCGAAGCAAGAGGTATTGTCGGACCACAAAATGGTTCTAAACCGCGTGAAGTTCTTGTAAAGTTAGAAAAAAATGATAATGAATAATTTACTAAAAAAAGAAATTTTGCTACAATAAGGATGGTGATAATATGGCAAAAAAGAAAAGTAAAAAAAATAATATTAATTTTAAAAAACTATTTTATTTCATCTTGGGTTTCCTTTTAATAATATTTCTAATATGGTATATAATCAGTTGGAAAAATGTTAAAAAAGAGGAAAAACTTATGAATAGTTACCTTATTACTTCGAATACATTAAGCGTAGAAATTAAAGATTTAAGTGAAACTGTTCAAGTTTTAAAGGAATCACCATCTGAATATTTTGTTTATATTAGTTATACAAATGATGAAAAAGTATTTAACTTTGAAAAGAAATTAAAAAAATTAATTGATAATTACAATTTAAAAGATGAATTTTACTTTGTAAATGTAACTAATATAAAGGATGATGAAAACTTCTACAGTGAAATAAATGATACATTTAATACAAAATTAATTAGTAATATTCCAAGTATTTTACACTTTAAAAATAATGAACTAAAAAAAGTAATATATAATAAAGATTTAAATAAAACTTATACAGATTTTGAAAATCTTTTAAAAGAAAACGAGTTTGATAAAGAATAATGATAAATATTGTATTATTTGAGCCAGAAATACCACAAAATACTGGTAATATAATGAGAACTTGTGTTGCAACTGGTAGCACATTACATCTTATTAAACCATTTGGTTTCATTTTAGATGATGTTCACATTAAAAGAAGTGGTGTTAATTATATTGATAAGTGTAAATACTTCATATATGAAAATATTGATGACTTTTATAGCAAAAATAAAGGAACATTTTATTATTTAACAAGATATGGTCATAAAACTGGTGATGCCTTTGATTATTCAAATAAGGACGAAAATATCTATTTTATGTTTGGTAAAGAATCTACAGGTATACCACCAAAGTTATTAAAGCCACATATTGATAAATGCATCCGAATTCCAATGACTGATAATGTTAGAGCTTTAAATCTTTCTAATACAGTTGCAATAATGACTTATGAAGCCTTAAGGCAACAAGGTTATCCTGGACTTCTTCGAGATGAACCTCATAAAAGTGATCATTTTATCGAAGAAAGTTAAAAAAGACATAGAATTTAATCTATGCCTTTTTCTTTTATAAACTTTTTTAAATCGGTTTCAGATTTATAACCAATAAACCCTGCTTCTTGCTTACCTGATTTACTAACTATAATAGTTGGTGTAAATCCATAATTATCAAGAAAATATCCATATGTTTCAGTAACCGTTTCCCCTTCATCACTTTCATTTAATGTTTGAGTTGATTTCATTGTAAGTTTTTTAATTAATTTTATCCAATCTTCAGAGGTTCTATCTACTTTAGAAATATCTAAATATAAAGGTGTAAAATTATATTCAATACTTGCATTTTTTAAATTAGGTAAAAACTTTTCACATAAATCGCAAGTCTTTCTTCCTACATAAATTACATGATAATTATCACTTTCAAACAAGGTTAAAACCTCTTTTACAGTAACCTCCCTCATAAAGGAAGTATCAAACTCATTACCTTTTTTAATTAATATATAACTTAAAATGAAGATAATTACTAAAAATGATATAGATATACCTAAAAATATTTTAGATAATTTATTCATATTAGATTTGCATTAACTCACTTTCTTTTACTTTGATTTCTTCATCAATTAATTTATTATATTTGTCTATTAACTCTTGAAGATCCTCCATATAAAGTTTTTCTTCATCTTCAGGGTATTTTGCTTTAGTAATTTCATCTTTAGCATCTTGTCTAATATTTCTTAAAGCAACTTTACCTTCCTCCCCTATTGCTTTTGCTTGTTTAACATATTCTTTTCTTCGGTCCATAGTAAGCTCTGGAATAGTTAAAATAACCATTTCACCATTATTTGTTGGGTTAATACCTAAATTAGCCTCATTTATTGCTTTTTCAATGTCTTTAACCGCTGTTTTATCAAATGGTTTAATAAGAAGTTGTCTTGCCTCAGGAACCATTATATTAGCAATACTTTGAATTGGAGTTGGAGTTCCATAATAAGAAACCATTATTCCATTTAAAAGTGCTGGGTTAGCCCTTCCTGCTCTTATACTTCCTAATCTTGTTTTTACGCTTTCTAAAGCATTTTTCATTTTGTTTTCAGTGTCCATATTTTTTCCTTTCTAACTTAAAACTATAATATCATTATAATCGCTTTTCTCGGCTTTGACAAGAATACTTATTACAAGTCTGCCAAGTTTATCGACATAAAGATTATATTTTGTATTATTACTAATAGTTTGCTCAACATCAATTTTATTTTCTTCGCTTACTAAATTCTTATCATTTAAGTAAGTTTCCAATTTTCCATTTATATCTTCTTTATTAACACTAAACTTACTTAAAAGTTCATCATTATTATAAAGCTTTCCAGTTGTTTTATCAAATACATATACATCACTTCCAAGCGTAGTAATAATTGTTTTATAATCAAAACTATATTTATTTACCACTAAAGTGATATAATCAGCATAATGAATAATTTCATATTTTGCAAATTTTGCACTTATTAAATGATTATAATTTGCTTCCTCATTAGTTTCATCATAAACTGGCGTTTTACTCATTTCTTCATTTTCTTTATTAACTATTCCAGCAACACCATCTTTATCTTCGAAATTAATATTTATTTTTTTATATTCAATATCAAGCTCGCCCTCGACTACATTTACATCAGAATAATAAATATAATCTTTGGTTTTATCTAATCTAATATCAGTATCTTTTACCTCGGTTACTTTTTTATCTACAACATTTTTAAATTTTTCACTTTTTTTCATTAAATAAAATCCACCAAAGATAAATACAAATATTACGAAAATGAATAAATATACTTTAATTTGATTTGTTTTCATTTTTCTTATAATCCTCCAACACACTCTTTAAGGTAATCTTTTTTAGGTTTGTTCTATAATTATCAAAATAATCGCTAGCATTAGTTTCTCCATGAACAATGGCATCTTCATCATCAAAGTAAGTTATAATTCCATCATTTTTAACAAGCAGTGATGGTGCATAAATATTTTTACTACCATCATCAAGTGATACAGCATAATCTTTTAAATAGTGGACAATACTTTGATATGTTCCATTATTAGTTTTACGATCTTCGGTTAAGTCATAATAATAGATTTTATCTATGCCAACTGTTTTAGCAACTTCATTTAAAATATTTGCATAATTTCCCACAAAGGAATTATTTTTCATACCGAAAAGGATTAATATATTATCTTTTTTGATATAATCAAGGGTTTCAGCACCATTTAAATACACAAAAACATTATCTTCATTTACCTCTTTATATTCATTTTTAAATTTGTCACTATCACTAGCCTTTTTTGTGGTATTTTGGGGTGTACCAAAATAAATAAATAAAGCAATAAATATTACAAATAATATAATATAAATTATCATTTGAGTTTTACTCTTAAAAAATTTCTTTTTCTTCATCTTACATCACATATTAATTTTATCATTTTTTTATAAAAAAATCGAGCCTATTTTGACTCGATTATTAATTTAATGGCTGTTTTCTTTTCACCATCAATTTCTATATCAGAAAATGCTGGAATAGTTACCAAATTATCCCCCATTGGTGCTACGAAACCTCTTGCAATAGCAATAGCTTTAATTGCTTGATTTAAACTTGCTGCTCCAACAGTTTGAATTGTGGCACTTTTATTTTCTCTGAAAATATTTGCAATTGCACCAGCAACCTTACTTGGATTTGATTTTGCTCCTACTTTTAATATTTCCATATTTCCTCCGTAATACATAATATGAAAATATTTTTATTTTATTACTTTTGTTTTTCTATTAAATAATATGTAATTGGATCAATTGCTTCCAAAATACCATTTATAAAATAAAAGAACCCTAGAACAAGTATTTGAACACTTTTTTCATAATATAAATTAATTGTACAAAGAAGTCCCGTGATAATAAATAAAACTAAAGTTATTATTTTTAAAATATAGATTTCTTTATGTCTATCGTGATAATAATCACATTTTTTTAATTTAACTAAACTCATCATTGTAATCCATACAAATAAAGTTAATGCCAAATTAAGTGGTATATTTGTATCAATGAGTCCAAGTAAAATTAAGGTAATCATACTTGCAATGCAGGTAAATAATCCCTCATAGTCTTTTGCTTCATTAGTTAAAATAAATTTTAAAAGGTTCATTATTCCATAAAAAGCAAGCACCCCCATAAAAATATATTTTACATTAACTATTTTTAGTAAAGGAAAAAGTAAAATTATACTTCCAAGTACAATAAGTATTATTGCGGTTATTAAATCAATTATTTGTTTTCTTTTCATTCAGTCCTCCGAATCTTCGATCAATATGTAAAAATGATTTTATAATATCATCAATTTCTTTAGTTTTTAAATTTGGAAATAATGTGTCTATAAAAAATATTTCTGCATAAGTCATTTGATATAACATAAAATTACTTAAACGATGCTCTCCCCCTGTACGTAGTAAAATATCAATCGCCGGTAAATCATTATCTAGATATTTATAAAAATTATCTCTATTAATTTCCTCTTTTGTCACTTTATGATTTACTAAATCATCGTGGTATCTTTCACTTGCTCTAATTATTTCTTCTTGAGCACCATAATTAAGACAAACATTAAGTATTGTTCCTTTATTATTTTGAGTTTCCTTTACAATGTTGTTCATCGATGATATGACATCCTCTCTAAGTCCATCTTTAGAACCACTAAAAACTACTTTAATTCCTTTTTCTTTTAATTTCGTAAACTTCTTATTAAACATTTCAATAAATAAATTCATAAGATAGTCTACTTCTTCTTTACTTCTTTTAAAGTTATCGGTAGAAAAAGCATACACGCTTAAAACATCAACACCAATTTTATTAATATGAGTTGCAATTTTTTCTAATGTACTAGCACCCTTTTTATGACCAAAACTTCTTTTTAGTCCTCTTTGTTGTGCCCATCTACCATTGCCATCCATTATAATTGCAATATGTTTTAATTTATTTTCCATATTTCATCCCCAATGTATTATATCTTATTTATCATTTTATTACAAACTATTATTTATTGCATTTTGTTTGCACGTCCAAAATATAAGCCTCCATTATTTCATTAGTTTGACCTGAAACTTTAAATTTTACCAAATCACCAAATATCGGTAAATTAAAATCAAAAAATAAAGTTACGCGAAAAATTGTATTACAAGTTTCGTTATTTGTCATTGCTAGCACACAATAATTATACAGCTTGCCTTCTTGTGCAAGTTCAGATGTACCATCAATAGTAAATCCATACATTTTATTAACAGTTTCAGTTGCTTCATAAACGTTATCTAAATTTTGACAAACACCTTTCATTTTATAATTATTATTTTTTAAATATGTATTCATAACATTTATTGAACCATCTATATTCTTCCCATATGTAGTTTTAGTTGTTAGTCCCTCATATTTTTCTATAATCGAAGATAAATCATTTTTTTCTTTGTATGTTCTTGAATAACTTAATGCCATAACCAAAAAGCCTGCAAAAATTAAAGTAAAACTTGTAGCAATAACAAATATCCAAGTTGAACCAATAGATTCTCTCATATAACCACCTCTTATTATAATAAGTATAACATTTTTTGTAGAATAAATCTATTACTTATGATAAAATAATATTGATGCCGGATTAGTTTAATGGTAAAACAGATGCATGGTAAGCATCAGCCACAAGTTCAATTCTTGTATTCGGCACCATTTTAGTAAATAATTCGGACTTTTAGTCTGATTTTTATTTTGTCTTTATAACTTAATTTTAATATAAAAAACTCGTTTCTCATTGTTCAAGGAACGGGCTTTTTATCACTTATTATTTTTATTTTGTAATACACTATTAATAATTATAAGTTTAATTCTTATGGTACTGATAACTTTAAAATACTATTATTTTCAACTTTTATATGTTATTATTAAGATGAAAAAAGTCAAAACAATTTTAACAATGGTAAAATTTAGGAGGAAAAATGAACTATAATTACAATTATTTATTTTTAGATTTAATTATCACAATATTATTATTTTTAATAATTCCTTTTGTGATATTCTATAAAAGAGAAAAATATTATACAAAAAAGCAAAGAACTATTATTTTAATATTAAATTCAGTCTTTATTGAAATAATATATATTATTATTCAATGTTGCTTAATTGGAGATTATACACTAATTAGTTTTGCGCCGGCAGTTAGTTACTATTATATAAATAAATTAATTTGGAAAAAAAATAGATTTAGTGATAAAGTAAAAAAAAGTGAAAATAAAAACATTTTTAATAAAATTAAATTAAAATCAATCATATTATTCATTATATTTATTTGTTTAATT
>DJOC01000046.1 GCA_002439555.1 Caryophanales bacterium UBA6448
TCCCAAAATGCCTCTTTTGATATAACACCATCAATTAGGTCAGTAATATAATTATAAATTTGATCATCTGCCATTGCTCCATTACAATATCATAATTATGTTTTTTTTCATTTCTAGAATTAATTATAAAGTCAAGCCATTCTTCACTTAATATATTAAACTCTTTAATTTTTAAATTTACATCTTCATTGTATTCATATATATTTAATATGGGAGTATCAAATTTTTTTGCCCACTTAATTGCTTGTTCTTTTAATATAGTACAATAAAAGCCTTCACCAAAATCTTTCGTGTATTTTCCAGCTATAATTTTGGGATTTTCAATTTTGCAATAACCACCATAATATATATTCATTAAAACCTCACTAATGTCATTATACAATAATTTAAATAATAAACAAAGTGGATACTTTACATTTTTAACAAAATTTAATTCATTCAATATATCACTTTTTAATCATTCTGATTGCAGGCTTTTCTTTCAAATTTTCTAAAAAAAGTCTTTGATATAACATTATTACAAAATCGTCTTGAAGTGTTGAACCTGTTTTAATATTTCTAGCATATCGTCCATTACCACAAGGTGAAAATCCAATGCAAAATTCATTAATATCAAGGTTAAGTAACTTATTAATTTCTTTATCACACCATAATTTATATATACCATCCTCTAGCTTTATATGGAGGCAGCTCAATGAACTTACACTTATAATATCATCAGGATTATAGTAACAATCACTATGCCAAACAAGTAATGAATCAGTTTTTACATCATTTAAACGGTTATAGCCAAAATCATATTGCATCTTAAATATTTCATTTAAACATTCATATATTTCATTATCATTATTTATTTCTATAACTTCTTTTGCACTAACATATAAAGTAAAATCAGCACCAACAAATTTTAAACTAATTAACTCTTTATCGCCATCATAAAAAGAAATTTTATTATCAAATATCCTTTTTTCCATTATTTTCTCCTTGGAATATTATAGCATAAAAATTGAATTTATAAGTATTTAAAGTATAATTATTAATATCTTTTATTGGTAAAAGCTCTATGTAATGACTCCAAGATAATTGGTGCGCTAAAGGCGCACCTTTCTCAATTAAAAGATAAAATTGTCTAATTCATATTAATGTTGTTGTATTATATTTCTTGCCATTATCTTGAATAAGTTTTATAAAATATTTACCAATTATATTTTCACCATATTTTTTTCCAGCATCACTAAGCATTTTGCCAACATTATAATAAGTAGTTAAATCACTATTATTAATTGAACGTTTTTTAGCTAATTTACTTATTTCATTATTTAATAGTTCTTGTTTAATTTTTTCATAATAATTTGTCATTTTAACTTCCATTTTAACTTGTTATTTTAAATTCTCTTGCAAAGATTCTTTCATCAGAACAGTACTCAATTATACACTGGTTATTTTTAGCACATATAATTATGCCAATGGTTTTATCATCAGATAAATCTTTCACATTTTTATCAATATAGTTCATATAAACTTGTACTTGACCTATATGTTCTTTCTTAAGTTCAGTTACTTTTAATTCGACAACTACATAACATTTAAATTTCACATTATACAAAAGTAAATCTATATAATTATAGTTACTCCCTATTTTTATTTTATATTCATTATCTATAAAACTAAAACCGTTTCCTAACGCTTTCAAAAAAGAAGGAATATTGAGCATAATAGTTTCTTGTAAATATTTTTCAGATATGGAGTTTATATCAATATTGTCAGAACTTGGTATTAATATTGGATCTGGTACTAAATCAGGTAATTTTAGTTCTTCATTTGTTATTATTTTATTTTTAGTATCTTCACTAAGCCTTTCATATTCTTTGGATTTAATTCTATTTCTAAGTTCATCTCTAGTTATCAATTCTTTTTCACAAATATTAATATAGTAATTTACTTCGTTTATATTTTTTATTGGCAATAGTTCTACGTAATGACTCCAAGATATTTGGTGCGACAATGTCGCACCTTTTTCAATTAAAAGATAAAACTGCCTCATTCGTTTTAATGTTGTTGTGTTATATTTCTTGCCGACTTCTTGAGTAAGTTTTATAGAATATTTACCAATTATATTTTCACCATAATTTTTTCCAGCATCACCAAGCATTTTGCCAACATTATAATAAGTAGTTAAATCACTATTATTAATTGAACGTTTTTTAGCTAATTTACTTATTTCATTATTTAATAGTTCTTGTTTGATTTTTTCATAATAATTTACCATTTATACCAACCTTTCTAAAAAAATATTTGTACACATAAAAAAGAGATGCATACGCATCCCAACAAAACTTTTAATATCAATATAATTTAACTCACAAATTAATAATAACAATATCTGCCAAATTAATCAATAGAAAAAATTTAAAATTTCTAAATCATTTTAAATTAATCTCTTGGATGCAATTTATAATCCTCTTTTAAAGACTCATTAGAAAGGTGTGAATATATTTGAGTAGTAGTTATATTACTGTGTCCCAAAAGATGCTGAATAACTCTTAAATTGGCTCCATTATTAAGTAAATGTGTTGCAAAAGAATGTCTTAATGTATGCGGAGAAACCTCTTTATTTATACCAGCATCCTTACATAGTTTTTTAAGTATTTTAAAAAAGCCCACCCTACTTATAACATTACCGAAATTATTTATAAATACATAATCACTTACTTTAGTCTTTAGTAAAAATGGTCTATAATTATCAATATAATTTTTTAAGGCATTATAAGTACTGTCATTCATAGGAACAATTCTTTCTTTACTGCCTTTACCAAATATTTTTATCGTGCATTCATCAAAATCAATATCAGATATTTTCATATTACATAGTTCACTAACTCTTATACCAGTCGCATATAACGTTTCCATCATAGCAATATTACGATAATCATATATTTTAACTGGATTAATATTTAAAAGTCTATCAACTTCCTCGATTGTTAAAAAAGATGGTAATTTTTTTTCTAGTTTTGGAAGTTTAATAGTTTCACAAGGATTAGTTTTAATATACTCATTGCTTATCATATAATTATAAAATGAATTTAAAACAGTTAAATAATGAGCTCTAGTTCGAGCCACTATACCATCATCATAAAGAAAATCACGCACTTCATCAGTACTTAAATTTAAAATATTTTTATTTTCAAAATGACTATAAAATTTCTTAAGATTTTCATAATAAGAATTAATTGTATTATTACTTAATTTTTTTTCATACTTTAAATAATCTATATATTTATCAATATTTTTTTCTATACTTTCCATAATTTAATTGTACTTTATTTTTATAAAAAAATCTATACTTTTTGATGTTAATTTGATATCATAAATATGGTGATTAAATTGAAAGTTAAATATTTAAGATTAGATAAAGATAAAAGAAAAGAAGTAAAACAAAAATATTATGAAACTTCCCTTGGTAAATATGTTAAAAAGAAACTTATTTCCTCATTTATATGTGGGGTTTTATGTATAGGTATTGGCATTTATCTATTAATAAGTACTAAAGATCCTAAATTTATTGATTATTTTTATAATATAAGCATCCTTTTAATAGGAATAGGATTTCTAATTGCTATTAAAAAAATTGAAGTTAAAAAGATAAATGAATATGTAATAAAGAATAAAATATAACCTTTATTACATATTTTTTATTATGGAAGATAAACTGAAAAATCTAGATAAAGAAAATATTATTTGGCTTATATATATATTTATTTTTGTTATGGCTATAGTATCAAACTATTATGAAGAAAAATATCTTTTTACTAAAAATATAAATTCTAAAAGAATATATAAAAAGATTAATCTTACTATACTTGCTATAGGTCTTTTGATATACTTGTATTTTGTGATTATTAATTATGAAAATATTAGAAATAGTAAATATGGCTCTTTAAGAGAATTTGCTTCGATTATGTTTTTTATTGCAGGTGCTATTTACTTATATATTGAATATCAAGGTCAAAGCGAAATTGAAGTTGGTATTATATAAAAAAAGTATGAGTTTTATTTACCCATACTCTTCTTAATATCCTCCAATTCATCTTTGGATATTCCTACAAATTTTATTATATCTTCCTCTGGCATTTTATTTTTGATTAGGTTTTTAATTGTCTCAATTTTTCCGTTATTAAAGCCAATAGATTCACCTTTTTTAAAGCCAATTTCTT
>DJOC01000081.1 GCA_002439555.1 Caryophanales bacterium UBA6448
TATCTCCAGCAAGAGGAAACATTACAGTTTGATGAATAAGGCATTGGATTAGGCATTTCCATCTTAACTATCATAGGTATTTTGAAGGCACTACCAAATGATACGCAAGTTCCTGGTTGAAGTGTTTTTTGTTTTTCAATAATATCAGCACTAATATTAGGAAGCATTTCTGAAATATACTTAATATCAAGAGGGTGTGTCATTTTAAAGATTAAGAAATTTGAACATTGGGCAATAACTGTATCAGATATTTCTACTGGTCTTTGAGAAATAATATCAAGAATTACGCCATATTTTCTTCCTTCTTTAGCAATACGGTCAAATATGTTATAACCAAGTAAGAATGTATCATTATCTTTTTGAATATATCTATGAGCTTCTTCCAAAAACAAATGGAATGGAATACTTGCTCTTTGTTCAAGTGATTTAGAATAGTCAAATAAGAATTTACACATTATTTTTACAATAACTTTAGCATAAATATCATCTACATCTTCGAGGTTTATATTAATTATTTGAGCCTTTTTACCATTAAATGATTTTAAAGCATCAATGAATTCATTATTTGTAAAGTGTTTGGTTCCATCAAAATAATTACCAACTTCACTATGAAGTATTGTAGTAAGTCTAACCTTTAATATTGATGCATCATCAACAAGTGTATCATTATGTAAGAAGCCTTCGGAAATTAAAGTAAACTCTAATGCTTTGGAAAAGTCTAGTAATGAATAAAAAGCATTTTCATCAGGGGATATATTTTCAATTTCATCATTAATATTTTTTAAAATATATTCGGTAATAAGAACACTTTCACCAAAATAGCCATTTGAATCTATTTCAAAACATTCTGAGAAACTTCTTGTATAACCTAATCCTTGAATAGTTGTATCAAAATTAAATTCTGGTGTATGACAGGTTTCAATGATTGTAAATATTTCATTTTTCTTTTGGGCAGTAGTCTCTGATGAGAATAATACCGCAAGTAAAGCCTTAGCAATTAAATGGTTTTTATATTTTCTAGATTCAGGTGAATCAGTTGCAAATATTTTAGATAGTTTTAATGTTCTTTCAAGTATTGGAAGTTGGGTATGTTTACTTGCCTGAAGTAGTAATGCATAATCATCAAGTTTTAACAAATTAACTGGTATCTTAAGTGGCACATCTGTTGCCTCTTTAGGATTAGTGGTAATAAACTTATAATTATATTCTGGATCAATTGTATTAATTGAACTAAACGCATTTTTATATTCACCATAAGCATCAAAAATAAACATATTGGCATTTTTTACTTTTGCAAATTTATTTAAAAATATATTTTGAACCATTCTTGATACACCACAAGATTTACCAGAACCAGTATTACCAAATATTGCTAAATGATTTGAAAATAAATCATTAATACTAGGACATACTGTAAAGTTTTTATAGATAGCACTTTGTCCTAAAACAAAACTATTTTCTGAATATGTTCCTACAAGAGCCATTAACTCTTCACCATTAATTATTCTGATAGTCGAAGATAAAAGTGGTTTTCTAAGTACACCATTTAAAAATCTATTGCCTTGATATTCTCCTAAAAAGCGGATTTTAATTTCACTACTGTTAACTTCCGTAATTTCTCCTAAAATTCTTTCACCATTACTTTCAAAAATTACGTGCATATTCATTAAATCTGCTTGAACATTACTTCCCGCAAGATTTTGAACATATGCCATACTATCACTTATATAAAGTATTTTACCAAACATAACTCTTCCTACCCTTCACAAACATCTTTTGTATCATCATATTCTATAGGACTATTTACAGTGCCTATAAAATAAATATTATTACTTCCTTTTTTTCTAATTAAATACACAAATGGTTTATTAAATATTACTTTGTTTTCTTCAACTGCAGATTTTATATCAAATGTCCCTCCAGAGGCAGCCGCAGCTTTAGTACCACTTTCCATAAAATCTATATATGTTTTTTGAACAATTGAACTTACATAAATGTTTTTTGCTATTTCATCAAAATTGGCTTTGTCTTTATCAAACGCCTCTTTTATACCTAAACTTTCAAGAATATTTTTTACATTACTAACATTATAATCATACTTAAACCTAGGTATTTGAATACTAACTTCACTTTCTGTAATAGAGTTATTTATTACATCATTTGATAAATTATTAATCACATCTTGAATATCTTTTTTAGGAAGAAGTCCAATAAATTCAAATTGAGTATTATCAAGTTTTTCATAATCTTTTATAAATCCTGTATAATAATCACTTTCTATATATTTTTCATTAGAACTCATCATATAAACATTTTTATCTAAAAAATTTCCCATTGTAGTTTTATTACAATCAAACTCTTCATCCCATTTAAAATTAATACCAATTGCATTTACTAAAGCCATAATTGTATCAACTGAATTAACGCTATCTCTTGGAAATAACTCATTAATCATATTATATGTTTTTTCTGAAACCCATTTATTTATATTATCAGCATTAGTAAATTCATCATATAACACTTCACTATGATAATTAATTTTAAGTGCTGTAGCAAAGGTATCATTAATATCATTTTTATATCTATTATTAATCCACATACTATTTGCCATTGATATTTTACTATCTGTATTTTCCATAGGCTGTAAATCATAATTATCAAGGGCTATATTAAGTTCATTTAAAGTATTACCTTTTGCACCACTTTGTATCATTGATAATAAATAAGCCATAGATAAAGGACTTATTAAACTATTATCATTACCCTCTATTTGTTTTAGAAATTTATAATCAAAATTATTGTTTTTATTAAGCGAAATATTAGGTTTAGGATCACTTTCTTTCTTATTATGAACTATATAACCCGTTAATAAAAACACACTACATATCAAAAGTGCTCCGATTACAAATAACATTCCTTTTCTTTTCATAAAACCTTCCTACTCTCTACTTTAAATGATACCATAATTAAGCTTTAATTACAATTACAAACAAAGAAAAAATATAGTCTTTACATATACCATATTTTTTTAAAAATTATTAGATCATTATTATTTTAACAAGATATTTTTTCACTAATTACAATTTTCTATTTATTATGAACAAAATTAATATTTTAAAAATCTTGATATTAACTGTAATATTTAGTATTATTTTATTACCGGAGAGAAATCTTGCTAGGTCGATAGCTAGAAGTCGATTAGTAATAATTAAGCGTAATGTAAGTACGCCGCTCTAGTTGGAGAAAACCACTTTTGTGGTTTTTTTCTTGTTTTTTTATTTACATTATAAATTTTTTTTGTTATAATTTTCTTACAGAGAAATATAATATTATTATAGATATATTATATATCTGTCTTGGTCTGTAAAAAGGACCAAACCCGTGTTGGTGCCAAGCACCGCTTAAAA
>DJOC01000011.1 GCA_002439555.1 Caryophanales bacterium UBA6448
ACTGGAGCATTAGATAGTGAAACCTCACTGCAAATAATGAAGATTTTAAAAAATATTTCTAAAGAAAAGCTTGTAATAATGGTAACTCATAATAATGAACTTGCGAGCCTTTACTCTGATAGAATTATATCACTTAAAGATGGCATAATTATAAATGATACTAATCCTTATATTGATGAAATGATTAAAGAAAAAGTTAGTAAAATAAAAAATAAATCAATGAGTTTTTTCACATCTTTATCTTTATCATTTAATAATTTACTTACCAAAAAATTTAGAACAATGTTAGTTTCTTTTGCTGGATCAATAGGCATTATAGGCATTGCTTTAATTTTATCTTTATCTTCAGGTGCGACAAATTATATTAATAAAACTGAAAGAGAAACGCTTTCTTCATATCCAATTACTATATCTAAGAATGAAACTAATTATAGTTTAATTATGCAAAATGCAAATGCAGAGGTTGAAAATAAAAATTGTAAAAAAAATACATTATGTACATATGATGATATTTCAACTAACCCTTATATCCAAAAAAGCAATTATTCAAAAATTAATAATTTAAAAAAATTTAAAAGTGCTCTTGATGATAACATTGATAATATTAATAATTATGTTTTGGATATTAAATATTCCTACAATGTAAATTTAGAAATATATAATTATAAAACTCAAAAGAAAGTTAGTAGTATTATAAATAATTATGAAGCATCTATTTTTAGTGAACTTATTGATAATAATGATTTAATAAATGAACAATACGATTTATTATATGGAAAATATCCAGAAAAATATAATGAACTTGTTTTGATAGTTGATGAAAACAATCAAATTCCATTAAGTATAATTTATGCCCTTGATTTAATAGAAAATTTTGATATAAATGAATACTTAAATAAAAAAGAAAAAACAGATATTAATATTAATTATGAAAACATAGTTAATGAAAAATATAAATTGTTAATTACACCTGACTATTATGAAAAAAATGGTGGTATTTGGGAAGACAAAAGTAATGATAAAGAATATATAAACAAAATAATGCAAAACAAAGAAGATATAAGTATTGTAGGTATTTTGAAAGTAAAAAATGAGTCAGTAAATGCTTCAAGCGGATATATTGGCTATACTAAAGCTTTAGCAAATTATATAATATCTAAGACTTTAGAAAAAGATATTGTTAAAGAGCAACTTCAAAATAAAAATATTAATGTTTTAACAAAACAGAACTTTGATGATAGTTTTACTTATGATGATATATGTACATTACTTGGTATAAGTGATATAGATAATCCTTCGAAGATAAGTATTTATCCAAAAGATTTTGAAGCTAAAGAAAAAATCGAAGATATTTTAAATAAATATAATGAAAGTGCCTCTGAAGAAGATAAAATTATGTATACAGACTTTGTTAAGATTTTAATGAGTGGAATAAATACAATAATTAATGTTATTACTTATATTTTAGTCGCATTTGTGGCTATAAGTTTAGTAGTTTCTTCGATTATGATTGCAATTATTACATATATAAGTGTACTTGAAAGAACTAAAGAAATAGGTATTTTAAGAGCAATTGGTGCAAGCAAAAAAGATATAAGTAGAATATTTAATGCAGAGACCATTATTGAAGGCGCTTTTGCGGGTAGTTTAGGAATATTCATAACGCTTTTATTAAATAAGGTTGTAGACAAAATAGTATATAATCTATCTTCAGTAGCAAATATAACTTATTTATCATTTTATGCATGTATTGTTTTAATATTTATAAGTATTTTCTTAAGCTTTATCGCTGGCTTAATACCTGCAAAAATAGCAAGCAAGAAGGATCCAGTAATATCACTACGAAGTGAATAATATAATTATAGTAATGAAAAAGTTAAAGATATTACTTTTAATTACTATTTTTTTAATGGCATTTTATGGCATTATTATGATATATTCGGCATCAAGTGTATGGGCTGAATATAAGTTTAATGATGCTTTTCATTTTGCTAAATACCAATTTATCTTTTTTGTTATAAGTTTTATTATAATGTTAATTATCAAAAAAATAGATTATAACTTATATAAGAAGCATACAAATAAAATTTTATTAATTAGTCTTATTTTATTAATTTTAGTTTTAATTCCAGGTATTGGAACAATTAGAAATGGTTCAAGAAGTTGGTTCAAAATTGGGCCATTTGGACTTCAACCTAGTGAAATAGCTAAAGTAAGTTTAATTATTTTCCTTGCAAAGTATTTAGAGAAAAATCAAAATAGTTTAAGTAATATTAAAAAAAGTGTTTTTCCTGTATTGGGAATTATTTTCTTATTCTTTGGTCTTATAATGCTTGAACCGGATTTTGGAACTGGTATGGTTATTGTCTTATCACTTATGCTTATTTTATTTATAAGTGGTGTAAAACTAAAGTTTTTTGCTTCATTAGGTGTTTTAGGAATATTAGGGATAGCTGGGCTTATTATTATTGCACCATATCGTCTTAAAAGAATAATATCTTTTTTGAATCCTTGGTCAGATCCTTTAGGTAGCGGTTATCAAATTATTCAGTCTCTTTATGCTATAGGTCCTGCAGGGTTATTAGGTCTTGGTTTTGGCAAATCTATTCAAAAACAATTTTATCTTCCTGAACCACAAACAGATTTTATATTTGCAATTATTTGCGAAGAATTTGGCCTTGTTGGTGCACTAAGTGTAATAGTTTTATTTATTAGTTTATTTTATATTATTTTAAAAATATCATTAAAACAAAGTAATTTATTTGCAAAATATTTATCTTTTGGACTTGGAATGCAAATACTGCTTCAAGGGACTCTTAATTTATGTGTTGTAACTTCACTTATACCAGTAACTGGAGTAACACTTCCATTTTTCTCTTATGGTGGTTCATCACTACTCGTTAGTATGATAAGCATTGGAATAATACTTAATATCTGTGGAAATATAAAATATTAATTTATATTTTATTTACTATCCAATTAATGATATGTTATAATGTTTAATAGATAATAGTACATAGTATTGGAGGTAGTAATATGGATAACAATTTAATAAAGCAGCAATTAATAGTTAAATATATTCAAAATGTTGCAAATCAACTTAACCAACAATATAATGGTATTATAAACGAAGAAAAAATTAACCGTGCTATAGATATGTTTAAAGATTCAGAACTACCATATGAGGAAGTTGTTAAACAAATAAATGAATTAGTTGAGAAGACTATTCACATTTATCTTGAAAAAAAAGAGAAAAGATTTAATCCGGATTTTGTTAAGGAAAATCACAAGCAAATATATAGTAAGTTAGAAATTTTGGTAAAAAAATTAAATGAAAATAATATAGATTATCAACTTGCAGGTGCATTATGTGCATATATAAAATATGGTGTAGAATCAAATAGAACTCATGACGATATTGATATAAGTTTAAATGAAAATGATATTCCTAAATTTAAAAAAGTTTGTGAAGAAATGGGTTTACAATTTCACGATAATCGATTAACCACAACAAGAGTTTTAAAAAATGGTATTCCCTCTGGTGAACATGAAGTGTTAGCTACTTTGGAGGGTTCAGATTTTCATATTGGTGCTTTTTGTTTTGAAAGAAAACAAGATGGGACTGTTATTAATAAAGTCTATTATCACGATGATTCAGGTCAGATTTTTTCTAGAGATGAAATAATTGAACCTGAACTAGCAAAAGAAATTTTTGGAAAAGAGCAAGTGAATTTTAAGGGCCAAAAATTAATAATTACACCACCAGAATTTGTTTATAGACTAAAAAAATATACTAAAAGTGATAAAGATTTAACAGATATTAATTTTATGAATGAGAGAATTAATAAAAATAAATTAGACCAAATTGAAAGGTTATCAATAACATCGACCATAGTGCATACTAAGGTAAAAGAAATTTTACAAAAATATAATTATAATGTCCAATTAAATAGTATTTATAATATTAATGAAGTTTTGGAATACTCTAAGAAAGTTGGTATTACAAGTATTGGATTTGCTCCCAATATGCCACAGCCAGACCTTATTTTACCAGATGAAGAAAACAAAATGTTAAATTCTGAAGTAGAGGATTATATTGGTTCTATTAATACATTGAAAAATACTAATCCAAATATGGCAATTTTATCAGGATTTCAAGCAGAATTTGATCCTATGAAAGAGGCCTTTTTAGGTGAAATGAGAGAAAAAGTTGATTACATGATTTTAAAACAGCACTCTGTTCCTAAAGGATTAATCAATGTAACAGGAACTAATAATCCAAATTATCCTATAGAATATGCAAATATGGTATCAAAAGCAATTGATAGTGGAATATTTGATATTATTGCTCATCCAGATATATTTGTGCAGTTTAGGGGCACTATGAATAATGACGAAAATAAAAAGTTATTTGACGAAAATAGTACTATTGCTAGTCAAATTATATGTGAAAAAGCAAGAGATATGGGATTGCCTATAGAACTAAATTCAAAAAATTTGGCTGAAGATAAAGACTATAGTTTCTGGAAAATTGCCCAAGAAACTGAGGAATTAAAGATACTTAAAAATGTAGATTTACTAAACGTTAATGAACAAATACAGCTGGATACCAATGAAGTAATTCAATTGTTAAATGACAAAATTATTAAAACTGATTACAATCCAGTTATTGCTCGTCAAACCAATCCAAGATTACAAGAGGCTTTTAAAAGCCATCAAAAAAATGCATTGACTTTTGAAACTCATATGATAAATAGCATTGTAAATGGTGCTTTATCTACTGCTCAAGATGATCTTGATACTAATGCTTTAGCAGATATAATTGGCGCATCTTTAAATAATGTTAGTCAAAGTTGTACAAAATTCGCTACTGAAAAAGGAAAGTCTTTAGTAAAGGAAGTATCCAATCTTTCTGAGTCTGATGATTTATCAGTAAATGATACAAAATATAAAATTGAAAGAAAAAAGCAAGCTTATGAAGAAACCAATCAAGTTTTAATAAACCAACAAAAAGCAATAGGAAATGCTAAAAATAATGTTTTAAATGCGATGAATATGGGATGTGAAACTAAAATGGAATATTCAAATATGATTGCCCAAATGACCCAATATCAATCAACAAAACAGTTATCTCAAAAACCATTACTTGAAAGCCATATTACTGAATTTAGTCAATCAAAACTTGGACAAAAATCTTATTCTCCAGAATATGGGCAAGCAAGAAAAAAAGAAAATAAAAATAACAATAATTTTTCTAGTGGTTTTGCAAATTCAATATTTATTATTATAATTGTATTGTTTTTGATAATCGGTGCTATATTCATCGGCTGCATTCTTCATAAAACTGCTATAGGAGGTTAAAATGGAAAATAAAAATGTATTAGAAACTAATTTTAATAGTGCTGAAAATGAACAAGATATAGATAAGTCACAATATGAATATTTAAAAGAATTAAATAAGAAATTAATTTTATTTAAGAAAAATAAACAAGTTAATAAAGATGCAGATGATAATTCAAAAGAAATAAGAAGGTAATAGTATGAACTCTGCAGAAATTAAGAATTTTATTATTAATCATGAAAAAATCATACAGGATTTAGCTAATATTATAGATAGTTTACCGGTAGAAATTTCAGAAGAACTCGAAGAATTATTTAATTCAAATAATGTTAATAAAATATATAGCATTATTAGTAGTTATTTTCCTAATAGTGGTTTGACTTTAACGAATTTAAAACTTAGCGTGTTTTTTCAAGACCCGAGATTAAAAGATCAACTTTTTACTCAAGAGGAATATACCAGTGTTTTAAAAGAACTTGTAGATGTTTATGGTGACAATTTTTCACAGGTTTTAAATATAAATGATAAAGAAAAAAGTATGGAAAATTGGAACTTTTTGCTATCATTAAATGATCCAAAATATTCTGAAATATATAAAAATATTCTTGAAAAGAAGGTATTATCTGTTACAACAATAAAGGACTTTTTAGAACTTGTTAAAAATTCTAATACCAATTTTTTAAGTGAGGAATTAGTAATTAATTTCTTAAATAATGTTAGTAGTTTTGCTCAAAGCGATGCAGAAATATTAAAGTATTTACCTAATTCAATACTTAAAGATGGAAAAATTGCTAAGATTTTTTTTGAAAAAGCAAGTATTTTAGATGTAAGCAAATATTTTGATTTAATTCCAAATGAGTTAAGAACACGTGATATGTGGGAAAAGATATGCACTTCAAATTTTAATTATATAAATCAAATCCCCAATACTAATATTGATCCGAGTATTACTCAAGAAGAGTATTCTAAGTGGCTAGAAAATGTAGTAGTAACATCTGTATCAAAAAATTTAGAAAATATAGTAAGTTATTTTAAAATAATAAATGATGATAAAATAACTGTTTCTTTATGTCAAAAACTTGCTGAATTAGCACCAAATAATAAATGCCAAGATTTACTGCAATGTATACCAGAAAGATGCAGAACACAAAAACTTTATGAAACTTTAGCATCAAAGGATGCACAAGTTTTAAGTGAAATACCATTAAAATCATTTGTTGCAAATATTTCAGAGGAAGAGTATGATAAATGGTTTGAAAATTTGATATCACAAATTATTAAAAATAGCCATATTATAGACAAAGATAGAGACGCATTTAATCTTTACATATCTATACCTAAAGCAAAGATTAATGAAAGAATTTGGAATGAGTATTTGAATAAATGTTTGTCAGAAAATGCTGTATTAGATTATGCTTCCATTAAAAATCTTGACCCCAAAAATATAACTCCACAAATGGTTGAACGCGCAATGAGAGACATTGATGTCAGTGAAATAAGAGATTACCCATGCATTGATCAAAATTTAGAGGATATTCCTATTGAAAAAAGAGAGAAATTTAAAAACTGGCAGAATTCACTTTCAGAGGAGCAAAAAGAAGATTATAGAAAATGGTATGAACAAATTTGGATTAATTCACTTAATAAAGGTCAATATAAGAATGTAATGAATCCTGGCGGTTTACTACAGTGCGTTCCTAAAAATGCAATTACCTTTGCAATGAAAAAAGTTTGTATAGAAAAAAGTTTTGATGGAAAAAATGTTTTTAGTTGTACTCCTATAGCAAAGTATTTACCATTACCCGAATCACCAGAGCAATTAAAGGAATATCAAGATTTACTAATATATTATTTAAATTTATTTCCTAAAGTTGATTATACAAATAAAGAAGCATTATTTCGTTTAAAATCTTTAACTGAAAATGTTGATTTGCTTAGTGATATTCCAAAAGAGTTTATTAATGAAGGTATATTGCGAAAGGCAGTAGAAAAAACTATTCATTATTTAACTTATGCTGATGAATCATTACCGTATTTTGATGAACTATTAGATATAGCCTATAAATCTAAATTAGAAAGTTTAGGTAGAACTGAATTAACCTCAAAAGAACGCGAATTGTTGCATAAGTTTTATCTAAATAATGCAGATTTATTTAAAACACTTCAATTGGAAGCACTAGACTCTAAAATACTTAATACTATTGGTGAGGATTGTTTAGAAAAAATTGTGAGATATAAAGATACACAATATCTTATTTTAAATATAGCAAAAACTGAAAATAAATTAAAAACCCTAGGTTTTGCTTTAAATAATTTAAAGTCAGATAATTTATTTATTGAACCTCTTATTGAAAAAATAAGTGATTCTATTACACATCAAAATAGTTCCAAATTTAGTAGTGATTCAGTTTTTTTAGATTTAGTATCTAAACGAATAGATCAAAAAGACAAACCTTTTACTGATTATGAAAAAATAATTATATCTTATTTAACACTTAATCCTCAGGAAGGGAAGAAAATAAAAAATTATGAAGACATTTTAACATTTGTAGAAAGGAAAAATAATGAATTAGAAAGCATTATCAATAATAATAGTTCTACTTTATTAGATGTTAAAAGAGCTTATTTAGAAATGATAACAGGACTAGATTACGAAAGCACTATTAACTTAATAAAAATGTATGGTAATGACCCAGAGGAGTTATTACAGTATTATAATAATGTTAGTCCTGATTCTTATAAAGAACTAAGTGAAAAAGAAGCTTTAGAAATAATTATTAAGTTAAAATCTTTAATTGAAACAGCAGATATAAATCTTATTAAAAGTGAATTTCAAAAAATTGTAAGAGGGGAAAATAAGGAAACTTCATATTTAAGATATCAAAAATGTTGCACACTAGAAAACTCTTTAAGAAGAGCTTATGGTAGAGATGTAACTAATTCTCTTTCAAAAGATTCAAATACTTTACCATTAAAAGAATATGTGTACAATGGTGAAAAATACTATGTAAGAAATGTTGAAGGTAATTTTAATAGAATGGTTAGTTTACTCGGAGCATATCGTAAATCATCATCTTCAGAGGGCGATATGTATGATAGATGGAATACTAATCAAATGGCAGATAATCATGCACTATGTTATAGTTTAATAAATCAATCAAATCCTGGAACTGCATTAATTCATGGTAAAACTGGCGTAATTATTTCAATAAATGGATTTAGCCCTGAGTCTTTATCTGCATCAGCACCATATGATTTATGCTCTGATAATAGAAATAATACCGTTCAAACATGGAGACAGCAAAGATTTTTTTCCGCTAAAAATATGCAAGATCAAGTACGAGGCATGTATTCAGAATATGATATTGAATTACAAGATGTATCATCTAATAGTAAAAAGTATCAAAAAATTCAACCGGCAACTATAATATGTTTCGAGGAAATTGATGAAGATAGTATAAATGCCTCTATTGAATTAAGTAAAAGACTTGGTTATACTGTTCCAATTGAGTTAATAGATCGTAGAAAACTTGCAAATAAAGAAATGCTTAAAATAAATAGTTCTCTTGAAAAATTTAAAACTGGTGAAAATATTGATACATCTTTAGTTGAAACTATTATTACAAGTTTTAATAATGTTAGAAATGCTCATAGATTTTCTAATTTATCTGATGAGATAATGGGAGAGTATGCTGAAGTTGAAAATAAAGATGCTCCTTTTAATAAAATTAATTTAAATCAAATTATAAAAGACTGTCTTCAAAATATTGAGCAGCGAATAAGAAATGGCCAAGTTCAAGAGGGATTAAAAGCCTTAGAAAACATTAAAAACATTATTAACAATGAAAGACAAAAGTCATTTTTGATGCCAACCATGTATGAAAAACAATTATGGACTGGTATTGATTTAGATGTTGATTATATTTTAGATAATATCCAAAGAACTTATGGAAGACCAAATGTTAAGCCTTTAGAAAGCATTATTACTTTAGATACTTTAATGCAAATGCAAAATCAAGATTTAAGTTCAGTTACATATGATCTCACTTATAGGGAAAAAGACTTACCAGAACAATTATCAAAAGAGAACATTATATCACTAATTGATGTTTCAAAAATTCAAAAAGGCATCGAGGAAGTTCATGCACAAGGTTATTATAAAGATAATAAGGATTATGATGAAGAACATATTGCGAGAGTTATTTTATATAGTGATTTAATATCTAAAATGGAAGGCTTTGACGACAAAACTAGAGACTTAATAACACAGGTTGCTAAATATTACTCTTGTGGTAGACAACTTGATATTCCAGAGCACCATGAAAAATATAGTGCTGACCTTGCTGGCAAAGCATTAACTGGAAAATATTCGCAAACGGACATTAATGTAATAAAAGCAACGATTGAATTACAAAACTTTGATTCTCCAGAGTCTAATAATCTTGAACTCGAAACAAAAATAAACGAAAAAGCTAAAGAGTTATGTGAAAAATATAGTATAGCAGAGGATTTAATACCAGTTATAAAGAGAATGTCCGTATGCATAAAAGATTCTGTAAATTTAGACAAAACTAGATTTGTTCATAAAGCAAGTGATTTACCTAAAGTTGCAAAAATTCATAATGGATTTAACCTAGCTAAATCACTTAATATTGATTCGTTAAAAACTGATTCCTCTAAAAAAATACTAAAGTTTAGTTATTCATTACAAGAAAAATTGGCACAACAAGAATTAGATAAATTGTCAAGTTTAGTTCAAATAGACTATCAAAGTGAAAAAAAACAAATTATGGATGCTTTTTTTGTAGATGAAACAATGTATCCCCCAAAATATATTGCTGATGAAAAAATTACCAACTCACCAATTGTTAGACTTGAATATTTAAAAACAAAATATCCTGAGATTTCAAAAATAAATTATGAAGAATTTAAAAAGCAAAGGGATTCGTTGAATAGTAAAAACAAAAGTCCTGAAAAACTTCAGTTGGAAAAGCAAATAAGAGATTTAAGAAGAAAACAGTTTGAAATTAAAGTTAAAGAATTAGGTCTAGATAATGCTTCAATATTAACTTTAGAGGAACTTTTAAAAGAGCAAGAAAAAATGGAACAAGTTTTAGAATCATCTAAAGGGAAAAATTTATAATAAAAAATAATTTGAAAAACTCAAATTATTTTTTTAATGTTCTTATAAAAGTATCACTTTCATTTGGAACAATTAACTTTGATTCTAATGCATCAATATAATCAATATGAGTATATAAATCTAAAGATATAATATCTTTATAATCTTTAATTGCTTTATCTTTATTAATTTGATATTTATCATATAATTCAAGTGCATATAAAGAGCTTATTACATATTTTATAATATCATCATAATTTGATTTATATAATAGTCTTAGATCGTCTTTAGTAATATTTCTTTTTTGATATAAAAGTTTTAAAAAGCGATTATCTATATTTTGAATACTATATTCATGTATAAACTTATTAATTTGATATTTTGTATACAAATCTTTTGTTTCACTAATTAAGTTTTCAATAATTTTCTTTTTTATTTCATTTATATCTTCTTTATTAAATCCGTATTTATCTAAAAAGTCACATAGTATTAATTCTAAAAAAATACTTTCTATTTCCTCGAAATGGACTCTTGCATCATTATTAAATAGCTGTGGATACTTTTTCATACTTATTGCATGACCATATTCATGAACCAAAGTAAATATATCCTCAATAGTTTTAGTTCTTGTCATTTTAATTTTAATATTATTTGTATTAAGATAGGTTATACCTACGAAATCATTCATTGGATTATTTGGCATAAATATTAGATTTTTATCCCTTTCAATAAATAAACTAAAAAAACTATTAAAAAGTTCATCATCTAAATTCTTAAAAAACTCATATACTGTATCAAATAATAATTTTGCATTAACTTTTTGAGTTAAAAATTCTAATTGATAGGAATTATATTTGTTTTCCCTTAAAAAAACTTTTAAAAATTCTTCATAATAAGTGCTATTCTCAATTTTAATATTATCTAGATATATTCTATTTTTTAGAAATAATTTAGAAATAGGCTTATCCTCAGCATTATTTCTTTTTTCAATAATATTTATATTCATTTAGTTTCCTCTTTTTTAATTAGTTTTCTAACATTTTCACCATAACTAATAGGTACTCCTATACTTTCTAAATAAACTTTTGATTTATTATCTTTACATAAAACTTTTTTATAAAGATAAAAGGCTTTTTCAGGGTCAGTTAAATAGATATCATAAAGACCATAAACATATAAATCACTAATTGCATAACTTGCTTGATATGTAAAAGGGTTAGAATAGATAAATTTTATAACTTTATTTCCCTTAGTATAATCAAAGCCTCTTTTACTTATAATGTTTTGATATATTTTTTTATATAGTAAATTATCATAGGGAAAAACACCTTCATTATTCATAAAATCATATATTTGATATTTTAATAAAGTTTGATCACTCATACATTGATTTGAAACACAGTACATATTAATTAATTTTGCTGTCTCATCATCATTAATAATTTTCATTAAGTAAAAGCATGATAATAATTCTAAAAATTTACTTTCTATTTCTCTGTAATAATGCATTTTATCACCCTCGGAATTTGAAATCATTGATAATACGTGCCCATATTCGTGAACAAGTGTATATACATCTTGAGTAGTATTTTTTTGATTAACAGTGACATATATATTCCTATTTTTTATACTGGTGAAATCTTCAGCATCCTTTAAATCTTTTTTTGTAAATATTACATTGGAATTTCTTATTTTAAATATACTTAAAAACTTTTTGAATATTTCTTTATCAAGAGTAGCAAAAAAATCATGAGTAAGCATAAAAACATCTTCTTTAGAGTATTTTTTAGAAAACTTTGGAATATCAATGTCTTCCTCGATATTGCTATTAAAAATGTGTTCTTTAAAAGGTAGGGCTTTTTTTTCTATTTCAATATTGTCCCAAGCAATATAATCTTTTATATTTAGTTTTATATCACCATATTCTGATTTCATTGTATCTCCTTTACATAAGTAATGTCTATTATATCAAAATTATTTGCAAAAGCAATACATTAAATGTTATAATTAACTTACAAATTATAAAATGTGAAAGGAGTTAAGTTTTATAATAGCGCATGGCCTATTTAGGTGACGAGGACTTACATTGTCGATTTATCAGCGGATGTGTAAGCGGAGAGTTTTACTTCGAAAAATACTTTAAAAAATAAAATCAAAATTATAACAAAGAGGTATTTAATAAAACAAGAAAGGAATTTTTTTATGTGTGGAATAGTAGGTTACAAAGGTAATCAAAACAGCATTCCTGTTTTATTAAATGGCTTAAAATCTTTAGAATATAGAGGTTATGATTCAGCAGGACTTGCTTATATAAATGGGGGTAAAGTAACTATTAAAAAAGCTATAGGAAGGGTTAAAAATCTTGAGAATTTAATTACTAATGATGATTATGGTAATATTGGTATTGCTCATACAAGATGGGCAACCCACGGAGGAGTAACTGATGAAAATGCTCATCCTCATAAACAAGGTAAAATAACTTTGGTGCATAATGGTATTATTGAAAATTATAAAGATTTAAGTGAAAAAGTTGATACTAAATTATTAAGTGAAACCGATACAGAAATATTATGTGCTTATATAAATAAGTTATATAATGAAAATCACGATATGCTTAAGACTTTAGCAAAGTTAAAAACGGATGTTAAGGGAAGTTATGCTCTTGCAATAATTAATGAAGATGAACCAAATACTTTATATGGTGCTCGTAGAAACGTTCCCTTGATACTTGCTAAAAATGATAATGAATACTTTTTAGTATCTGATATGACTGCAGCACTTAAGTATACAAATAAATTTTATTTGCTTGATAATGATGAAATAGTTAAAATATCTAATAAAGAATATATCTATGATAGTGATCTTAATCTATTAAAGAAAGAACTTTTAACTTTTGAGGGAACAAGTAATGATGTAATGAAAGGCGATTATCCTCATTTTATGTTGAAGGAAATTCACGAAGAACCAATAGTAATTAATAATATTTTATCTTATTATTTAACTGATGGTAAGTTTAATGAAAATATGCCTGAATTTAAAAAGTATAAAAATATTTATTTTGTAGGTTGTGGAAGTGCAAGTTATACCGCAGATATTGCTAAAAAGGTATTTGAAAATTATGCAAATATCAAATGTGAAGTATTTTTAGCAAGCGAATTTAGATATCAAAAACATTTTTATGATAAAGATACTTTAGTAATATTTATTTCTCAATCAGGAGAAACAGCCGATACTTTAGAGGCTCTTAGAATTACTAAAAATGATGGCATAGACACATTGGCAATTGTTAATGTTGTAGGCTCATCGATTGCTAGAGAAGCAGGTAAGGTTTTATATATTAAAGCTGGTACTGAAATAGCGGTAGCAACTACAAAAGCATTTACTGCCCAATATTTACTTCTTACACTTATTGCTCTTAAAATGGCTGGTATAAATGATTTGAATGAATTTTATAAAATAAATGAAGCATTAGATACTGTATTTGCTATAGACTATCAAAAATATGCTGAAAAAATATATGATAAAAAGGATGCATTCTTTATTGGTAGGGGAATAGATTATGGTTTATGTGAAGAGGGTAGCCTTAAATTAAAGGAAATAAGTTATATAAATTCTTCAGCATTTGCCTCCGGAGAACTTAAACACGGCACTATATCATTAATTGAAAAAGGTACTCCAGTAATGGGAATAATAACTGATGAAAATCTTGCTTTAAAAACAATTAGTAATATAAAAGAGGTTCATGCAAGGGGAGCATATAGTTTATTTATTACAAGTTTAGAGATTGATGGCGATTTTTATGATGATAAAATTAAAGTGCCTCATATAAATGAATATATTGATCCTATTTTAATCGTGGCAAGCCTGCAGCTTCTTGCATATAAGGTTGCTCTTTTAAAAGGGGAAGATATTGATAAACCAAGAAATTTAGCTAAAAGTGTTACTGTTGAATAAAGTAGCACTTTTTTCATATCATTAATTATGGATTTAATTATTAGTTTTTTATTTATAAGTATTATTGGCACGCTTTTTCATTTTACATATGATTATTTTAAACATAATAAAGTTGCATTAATCTTTTCAGCGGTTAATGAAAGCGTTTGGGAACATATTAAGATGGGACTTTCATCTGCACTTTTATTTAGCATTTTTGATGGCTTTAAATATGGTAAAGTGGGAACTTATTTTTTTGCTAAATCAATTAGTTTACTAATGATAATACTCATTATACCAATTTCATTTTATGGTTGTAAACTTCTTTTTAAACGAAGTTTTCTTGTTATAGACATCTTAATATTTTATATTGCAACCTTTGCAAGTTCTTATTCATTTTTTTATATTATTAGAAATATTAAAGAAATATATATTTTAAATTATATTGGGTGCATTATGTTATTTATTATATTTGGCTCATATTTACTTCTTACAATATGGCCACCCAAAAATGAACTATTTTTAGATCCTATTACTAAAAAATATGGTTTAGGTAGTAAAAAATAGTTTAAGCATTTTTATTTTTATGATAAACTATACTTATGAAGAAAATATTTTTTATTATTAATATTATTTTAAGTGTTATATCATCTTTATATGGAATATCTATTTTGAATGTAAATTCAGGTACACTTTTTTTCTTAATTTGGTTTTTAATTAGTGCATTTTTAATTGTTATAGATTGTCTTATTTATTTTAAAGTTTTTGAAAAGTATAAAGTTTTTAAAAGAATTTTTATTTTTGTATGTACTATTGGAATATGCGTTTTCTTAACTATTCTTGGATTAATTTTAAGTAAAATGAATGTGAAACCCGTAAATAATTTAGATTATATCATCGTTTTAGGGGCTCAAGTTAAAGAAAATGGTCCAAGTGTAGTTTTAAAATACCGCCTTGATAGAGCAGTAAGTTATTTAAAAGAAAATATTAATACTTTAGTAATAGTTTCTGGCGGCCAAGGTGTAAATGAACCCGCTACCGAAGCAAGTGT
>DJOC01000099.1:0-1123 GCA_002439555.1 Caryophanales bacterium UBA6448
TGCAATAATAATGCAATAATAAATTTTCAGCCATCTTTTTCCTTATTACATAAAAAAAGAGCAAATGCTCTTAATTTAAATACCAAAGTTTTTCACCATCTTTGAAAACTTCATCAATAAAACCGCAACCTAGACACTCTTCACCATCATAAAATACACATACTTGACCTGGGGTTACACTTTTAGCTTTACCTTTATAAATAACTTTTATTTTATTATTTTCAAGATATTCTAAAGCGCATGGATGATCTTCACCCCTATAACGGAATTTACAAGTGCAAAATGAAGGTCTTTTACTAGATATAAAGTTTACATTATCCACTACGCATTCATCAGAATATAAATACTCACTTTCACCAAAAGCAACATATAATATATTTTTCTTGGTATCTTTGCCACATACGTAATGTCTTTCTTCATCACCAGAAAGTCCAACATTTTTTCTTTGACCTATTGTATAATTCATAAGTCCCATATGAGTACCTATCTTTTCACCGGTTTTTACATTAATAATATCGCCAGGATTAGGTTTTAAATAGTTTGCCATAAATTTTTGAAAGTTTCTTTCACCTATAAAGCATATTCCTGTAGAATCTTTTTTATCAAATACGGGAATTCCTACTTCTTTAGCAATTTCCCTTATTTCTGGTTTAGTATAATCCCCCACTGGAAAAAGAACATCTTTAAAATTATTTACATTTACATCGGCTAAAAAATAAGTTTGATCTTTATTTAAATCTTTTGCACGAAGAAGTTTATTACCCTTTATTCTAGCATAATGACCTGTTGCTATATAGTCTGCGCCAAGACGCCTTGCCTCTTTTACAAATAAATCGAATTTAATATATTTATTACAAAGCATATCAGGATTTGGAGTTCTACCTTTTTTTAATTCCTCTAAAAAATAAGTAAATACAAAGTCCCAATACTCTTTGATAAAATCTATTCTATGAAGTTCTATTTCTAAAAATTCACATACTTTTTTAGCATCATTATAATCTTTTTCCTGTGGACAAATATCATTTGTATCATTAGGATTTCCTAATATATCATTATTTATATTACTATCCCAGTTACGCATAAAAAGGCCTATTACTTCATAACCTTCTTTTTTAAGTAAATA
>DJOC01000099.1:1214-7034 GCA_002439555.1 Caryophanales bacterium UBA6448
TTCATCACAAACATATAATATCACATTTTATTTTATTTTACTACTTTAATTTAAAGTAATTTTATGATATAGTAATTAAGTAATTACCCAGTAGCCAAGCGGTAAGGCATCAGGTTCTGGTCCTGACATTCCATGGGTTCGAATCCTATCTGGGTAACCAAATAAAAATAAACAAGAGATTTTACATTTCTTGTTTTTTTATAAAACTAATAATTGATTTTTTTAATGATTTATTTTCAAGTATTAAAACATTAATAATATCAAATATAATAACAATAATTAAAGCATAAAATGATTTAGTTATAATAATTGACAGTATAGAAAAAAGATTTTTATTAAATAATATAAATGAAATAATAAGTAACAATATAAATATTATAAATATAAAAATATAATTGCTTAATAAAATTATTAAACTTTTTAAAGATAAGAAAGTAAATATGTTCTTTTTATTATATCCACATATAAGCATATAACCAATATCATTTTTATCGTTATCAATAATACTATTAATAATTAAGTATAAAATTATAAAGAAAATAGCTATTATTGCCTTTATTAATATTTTCATTATACTTATTATTTTACTATATGTATTAATATTTTGAATGCCTGTATAATCAGCAAAATATGCTGGTATATCCTTACTATTCAAATCATCTATAAGTTTTATACTACTTTCATAATCATTTAATACACATATTAAAATATTATCACTTACATTTAAATTATTATCTAAAAGTATATTTGATATAGTATCAAAAGATGAATAAATTTTTGTATTATCTAAATCATCATAATATCCTTTTATTAAAAAAGTATAAGTTTTATTATTGAAAACAAATTCAAAATTACTATTAATTTTATATATATTTGCTAAAGTATTTGACACTATTATTTCATTATTTTTAAGTAAGCTTATCTTAGTATTTAAAACTTCTAAATTATCATCATTTATATATGATAAAGTATATTTATTAAACTTTATCAAGGGATATTCATAATAAAGCAAACCTATATTTTTATTATTATTAAGATTATTTATAAAATTGTCTTTATCTTTTACGTTAGATAAATTTATTTTAATATATCTATTATTTATATTATTTATAATTTCTTTATTAAATTTATAATTATAATAATTTTCTAAAAATATGAAAAAGAAAAATAACATAAAAATAGATAATAAAACTATTAAGTATTTTTTTATATATTTAATATTTTTTAAACTAATTACCAAAAGAGTTTTCATAAATCACCTAAAATATTTTTTCTTACAAACTTAATATTATAAATATTAATAACAAAAATAATAATCAATGAAATAATTATAGCAAAGTAACTATAAATAATAGGAAATTTAGAAAATAAAAATGGATTATAATAAATAGTTATTTTTAAGATAATAAAAATTAAAAATGTAAATATAATAGATATGCATATACTTATTAAACTTATATAACTATTTTCAATATATAAAATTTTAGTTATATCATTTTTTGTATAACCAAAACATCTATACAAATTAATAATTTTTGATTTATCAGATATATTTTTCTTATTTATAAAATTAATGATAATTATTAAAAATATTATAATAAAAATACCTATTAAAAAGGATGTTACATTAACAAAATTTATAAATTTACTATTTATTAAAACGAGTGAACTAGATTCATATCCTAAATCATTTAATTTTTCTTTTACAAAATCTATATTTTTAATATCATCTACCCTTATAAAAATACTTGAAGTTATATTATCTTGATTATAATTTTCATACGATTTATTATAAATTTTTTCAATTAAATTTTTATGTGCATAACAAATATTTTCATCAATTATATTGGTGTTATTGTCATATATACCCACGATTTTTAAAGTATCATAATTAACATTTTTACTTTCATCATTATTGTAAGTATAGTAATAAATATCAATATTTTTATTTAAATATTTATTCATTTTAATAATATCTTTTTTATTAATATTATCTATATTACTTTTTGGATAAAAATTTTTAGGACATATTATTTGACTTTCTAAATTAACATCATTATATGAAATATAGTTTATACTATCATTTTCAAAATATCTAACTAGCTGAATACTTCCATTTTTTATAAAATCATTTGAATAAACAGTTATATCACTATAATTATCTATAAATGCATCACTTACATGTTTTATTTCTTTAATTTTATTTATAAGTGAAATTGAATTTGTATTAAAATCCGGATCAATATATAATGTTTTATATGAAAGGTCTTGCTTAATACCATTTTCTATATACATATTCATAGATTTTGTAAAGGAAAATACTATTATAAGCAAAATCATTGCAATAGATAAAATGATTACTTTTTTATATATACTTTTATCATTTTTAGAACTTTTTAAAAAATATAAATAATTACTCATAAAGTTTACCATCCCTTATTTTTAAAATAACATCTGCATATTTTTTTATTTCTTCATTATGAGAAACCACTATTACGCATTTTCCCTCAAGGCTTAGTTTTTTTAAAAGCTCAAATATATTTCTTTCATTTTTACTATCCAGGTTTCCTGTAGGTTCATCTGCAAGTATGATATTTGGATTATTTATAAGTGCTCTTGCAATTGCAACTCTTTGACATTCTCCTTTAGAAAGTTCACTTGGATAATGATTAACCCTTTTTTCAAGGCCCAAACTATTTAATATAGTTATTCCTTTTTCTTTTTTATCTTTATAAGGGATTTTATCTAGCATAATTGGCATGATAACATTTTCATAAGCTTTCATATTATTATTCAAATAAAATGATTGAAAAACAAAACCTATTTCCTCTTTTCTAATTTTAGAAAGTTGTAAATCATCCAGCGAAGAAACATCAATATTATTTATAAAAACACTACCTTCATCATAAGTATCAAGAGTTCCTATTAAATGAAGAAAAGTACTTTTGCCAGAACCACTTGGCCCCATTATTGCATAAAATTTACCTTTTTCAAAATTATAACTAATATTATTAACAGCTTCGATTTTTTCATTATCTTTATAATAATTTTTAACTAAGTTTTTTACCTTTAATATCATACTATTCCCTTTCTTATTGTATTATACCATATGAGATTTATTTCTCATATGGTATAAACTTATTCATAACTTTTCATCAAAACGCTATTTGAAACTAAACCACTATATTGTTCTCCATGACCACTATCGCCATCTTTTAAAGCATTTTGATATGTTCCAAATGCATAATATCTTTTTCCAGAGCCAGCATTTCCCATTAAAATTTCTGAATTATTGCCATTTTTGATGGTAACTAACTTTCTTTTATAAAGAGTATCACTTAAAAGTCCATCTTTATAAAGAGCAATTACAAGTCCTGTATTTGTATCCCCATAATTAACTGTAACATCATTAATTTGAATCTTATGATTATTGTATTTGTATTTTCTTGAAGATCCAACTAAAGTTGAATTAAAACTTATTGATAATGTACTTATATAACCATCGACTGCTGCACAAACTGTTATTGTTAAGCTAACAAGAATAATAAATAGTATAATGCTAAAAATTCCTTTTTTCATTCTTACCTCCTTTCTTAAGAAATAAATAATTTCTCTAAGAAAAGAATATCAACATTTTTATAAAAATGTTAGAGCCATATAAGCACAATAACATTATGGGAAAAAGAAGCACATTTTAAATAGAGATGCTTACGCCACCCATTTTATCATAATATGCAGAAACGGAATTTTCAAACAAAAATACATTACCATATCCGTTTTTTGATATTGAATACCTCATACTACTTGATTTAGATATGTTAGATGTAGCGTGTTGATAACTGGAATAAACAATTCCAGATTTATTAACATTGTAAATTTGAGTTATTACAATGCTATTACCAGCCGTTGGCAATTTTAATGAAACACCGAAACCATTATTTTCTATTTTTGATTGATTATAATTAATATCATTTACATAAGTAATAATATTTTGATTTGTTAAATGTGTTCCCTCTAAATAAGCACCAAAAACATCGTAGCTACGAATAGTAGGCAATCTTAGCCATTTTAAAGTAGTTGATATTATACAATTATTTCCATTACACGATTTTGAAATATTAAGTGACTTACTTTTAGTCGTATGTTCTGTTCCAAATAATTCAATATCATTAGTTAATATATTTGATGTACAACTAACTTTTTCAAATATAATTGAAAGTTCAACTTCATTAATATTTTCCAAGACATCATTATTGGATATTTTTTGTATAAAATCATATTCACATTTTGAAAGTTGTGTTCCTTTTTTATTAATATAATAAAAAGCTTGTGCATTGATATCGCTTGTGAATAGAACAACCACTAAAAAAAATATAATTTTTTTCAATTTACTCATATTCATAATTCCTCCAATCAAAAAAAATATACAACAAATATGCTGTATATAAAAGGGCTTAATAAGCACATCAAGAAATAAAATCATTAATTATATTCCAAAATCTTGCTATTTCATCATTTGCATTTTCACATTTATCACTTATACATTCTACTTTTTTATTATATATAAAAGTATCTTTATCACTAAAATATGAAAGAGTATTTACATTAACATCATAATTCCATATTTCACTATTATCATTTGAAAACACAGTTACTATTTTTGTATTTGAACTATAATTTAGTATATACTCGTTATTAATATTTATATTTTCATCAGGTTTTATTTTACTAATTAAAGTTTTAATATTTTCATTAACCTTTATATCATCTTTTGCTTTAATAAGGGAACTTTTATCTCTTTTTTTAGGAATAAAATAATTATTTATATAATCATTTAAAAAATTTAATTTTATATTTTCTTCATTATCCCCAAAATAAATTTTTAATATAACACTATAATCTTTTTTTACAAAGTTAATTAAATCATATTCATCATAACCATAAAAATCAGTTAATAAAACATTAATATAATCACCTTTATAAACTACTTCTGAATTATTATTATTTTTAAGTAATAATTCTACTTTATCAATATTTTTATTATTTTTATTAATTAGATTTCCCAGATAAAAATAATAAACATCATTAGTATATATTAAAAATCCATCATTAACTTCATAGTTTTCACTTTGACCATTAACCTTATATAACCTTGTTTTTTTAAAAGAAAAAATAAAGTAAATAAATAAAAATGAAATAATTAATAAAATCATCAAAGATGAAATTATTTTAATGATTTTTTTATTTTTATAGTTTGCCTCATATAAATTAACAATTACCTTTTCATCATTTTTATTTACGTAATCACCATTTAATAAATCATTAATTGTAACATTAAAGATTTTACTTAATCTTAATAAAGAACTAGAGTCAGGCATAGTAACGCCTCTTTCCCATTTACTTACTGCAGTTCTATCTATAGGAATTTTTTGTGCCAACTCTTCTTGGGTAAGTCCATTATCTACTCTTAATTTTTTTATAAACGAACCAATTTTATTAATATCCATAATTACTCCTTTAAAACTATTTTAACAAATAACATTATAAATGTCATTTTTATTTTTAAAACCTTGAGGGATTAATAGTAATTTGTACATCAACATCTTTATTTAAAACATATTTCTTATCAATATTTGAAAGAACGTCAAAAAGATTATCAATTGTTTTATATTTAATAATAATTCCAAAATGATATAAATTATTTATTCTAAACATACCCGCAGGAGTTGGTCCTAAAATAATCTTATTTTTAATTTCTTTATTTAAATAACCTTTGATTAAATTAGATTCTCTGCTAGCGATTTCATAACTTTTACTAAT
>DJOC01000098.1 GCA_002439555.1 Caryophanales bacterium UBA6448
AACAAAGGTAAGTAATTCTGGGGTTTCTAGAAATAATTTCTTGAATGCTAAGTCTCTTATGAAACAAGACTCAGAATATAATTTATTAAAGTTCATATGAATCCTTTCTAAGGTGTGTGATTTTAAAATTTTTTACATTATAAAAAATTTATTTTTTTCGAGCAAATTAAATATAACAAAAATATTTAGCTTTGTCTATATTTTTTGAAACATTTAATAAACATTATTTTATGATGGTAGTTTTTGAAAGTGATTTTTTCTCATAACTAGGAACTAATTTTCTTGCTAAATCATATTCTTGAAAATCATAAAATCTTGGAATATCAGTTAAGTCTACCTTTCCGAATAAATATAAGTAATTATCAACCATTTCTAGCAAATAATTTGTTTCATTAGAATACTTAAAAGTTTTATAGTATTGCATCAAATAAAGCATTAAGGATATTAAATTGATTTCTTTATCATCAAAGTAAGGATATGTATTAGTAAGCTCAATAAAAAATTTAATATAGCGTTTAATATCATAGTCAAGTTCAAATGGTGTCAAAAATTGGATGTGTAAAAAATCATTTCCAATATCGCCATATTTTTCTAAATGATAAAAACAAAATGGTTCATTATTAACTGTAAAAAAACTTTTTTTATCATAATTAAAAATGGTTCCATCTTTATTTAATGTTAAAAGGCCACTACCTTTTACAGCCCTCATAAAAGGTGCAATTATCTCACCATTTTGATTTAATTCAAAAACTTTTTTATCACCATCATAAATATTAAAATTTAACTCATTTTCTTTATCAAGAGAAAAAATGGTTACAATACATTTAGCTAGTTCATATAATGAATTATCTTTTCCAATTGATTGGAAAAACCTATCTAGTATATATAAATAATCTTCGTTTTGATTTAATTTATTTAAGCCATTATAATTAATATTAAAGATTAAAGGTAAATCTTCATTTTTAAAATATTCATTAATTTTAATTTTATTCATTAACTTTTCTCCATTTTCTTTTTATACACTTATTTTTATTAAAAAAGTGCTAAATAGCATTTTCTTTTTTAAACTTTTTATTAAACTTATATAGTTTTGCTGGTTTCTTACCCTCAAAAGTTTCATACTTATTTGTGTCAATAATAATGCCCTCATTAATAAGTTTTTTTCTAAAATTACGTCTATCTAATTTTTCTTCGAGTACTATTTCATATACTTTTTGAAGTTCGGGAAGAGTAAAATCACCTGGAAATAAACTTTGTAATATGTTTGTTTTAACTATTTTATCCTTTAAAACTTTTAATGAATAATCAATAATTTCATTATGATCATAAGCAAGAAGTGGAATATTATTTATAGAAAAATATTGTGCATTGGAAGTTTTTAAAGTATTTTTTAAAAGAGAAACTTTTTTAGCATCAATAACCCCAATAAAGGAAATTCCAATCATTCTTTGCAAATTACTACGATCTAATTTATCAAATACTCCACACATTTCAAAAGAAATATTTTCAATACCAGTTTTTTCTTTTAACTCTCTTTTTGCACCATCGACTAAAAGTTCATTATTATATAGTGCTCCACTTGGAAGCGCCCAATAACCATTATAAGGATTATTACTTCTTTTTATAAGTAGTACTTTAACATCTCCTTTTTCCACGGTAAATAAAGTTATAATAACGTGAATACCTATATTTTTATAAAGACTATTTTTTAATTCCATTATATCCTCCGTATAATTATATTATATGCGTATCTTTTACACTTGTCAAGACAAAAAAAGATACATACATGGAAATAAGGGCAGCAAACCTAAAATAACCATAGATCAATCTTTGTCCAACATTGTACAATATTACAATGAAGAATTTCAAGTATTTTATAACTATTTAGTTACACTATCTATAATAAGCATCCTCTTTTACGTGTCCATCCTTATCAAAATAACTAGCATACTCTTTTTCTAAACTCAAGTATTCATTATATTCATTTATAGCTCTAGGATCACTACCAACAATGCAGGAAATAATACTATAATCATCATTTATTAAAATGAAAAAGTCTTTATTATATATTATTTTTAAGGCGTGTGATAAATCTAATATTCCGAGCGTTTTTTCATAATATATTTTATTTATATTTGTTATATCTTCCTTGGCAATATATTCTTTTTCGATTTCTTTGGTTTCCATTCTTGGATCTAAATATCTTGCACTAGGTTCAAAACTTGAGGTAGTATAAAGTGATGTATCATCCTTTTTAGTTATTATATAATTTGCATAATCATAACCTCCTAAATTGGCATACATATCCGCTGATTCATCTAAGGGCCTTAAATTTTCATAGTTAATTAAATCTCTAGGCATCATTTCAAAACCACCTATTTTTTCAATTTGATTTTTATAATTACCCATAAGTACTAAAGAAATACTTTCATCTTTAGTTTCATTTAATGAGGAAATTTGAATCATTTTTTCAAAAGCAGTTTTTGCTACCTCAAACAAAGGTCTCATACTATCAATATTTTTTACAAAGGTTGATTCAATAGAGTTACATAAAAGTAAATTACCATTTCGAACAAAAGGAATCATTCCGCATACATTACCTTTGCTATTTTTAATAACTAAAACTCTACCATTAACATTTTCAGCGCAATATCTAACAAAGGAATCTGCTTCCCCACCTATTTTAAAACAGCAATTAGTTTTTGAACCCATTACAAATAAATTAGGATCATCACAAGTTAAAGTTTCATAATAATAGCCATTTTGTACTCCCCTTACATAAGGAATAGTTTTTTCATATTTATGGCGAACCTGCCTATATTCATCACTGACATTTTGTATAATTTTATCCTCAGATAAAGATTGAAACTGTTTATTATCAACGCATTCATTAATAATACTCCCCTCAAGTGGAGCTAAATCTGGATCAAGTGGTCTTAATATACCATTTTTAAGTAAGTCCTTATAAAAATCTATTTTATTATAAATATGCTGGGTTTTAAATCTTTTTTCATATTCATTAAAACCCGCATAAATAACGCCTATATTTTGAGATATTTCATAATCGTTATCTAAAATACTTTTAAGTAATCCATTAGGGCTAAAAAAGAAATTAATAAACTCTTTATCATAAATAATTTTGCTGGAATTTAAATGTACATTTTGTAAATCTACTAAAATTAAACTACTATATACTTTTCTAAATTTATTTTCATCCTTAATTAAAATATTAATTAACCTTTCAGCATTTTGATACCCTAACATAGATATCAAATTAACTGCAAAACGCATTTGTCTATCATAATTATAATGTTTAAAATCTTCGAAATTATTTTGAATAATTGTAATTAAGTTTTTAACTTGTTTAGGTTTAATATCTAAAAGTACCTCTAAAGAGTTATTATCAAACATATTTAATTTATCTTTATATTTACCTTCGACTAAAATCCTTTTATAGGAACTATAATCATATCTTATGATATCACATAAATTTATATCACCACTTAATAGGTAACCAATAGTTTCATTTATTTTAGATTCTATATTTTTTACATCCATATCTTCTTTGAGAATTTTAGTTTTTAAATAATCATTTAAAGTAGATATAACTTTTTCATTAAGTTTACCATTTTGAAGGTAATCCTTTTTCATTTGTAAAAATGCATTAATAAATTTTATATCTTTTATTTTTTTATAATCTATATCTATATTTTGAATTAAGCCCTTATTAAAAATAATTTCATATTCAGAAAACACAACATTATAATCAAATTTTTTATCATCAAAACTATTTTCATTAACATCATTTATATTTGATATATCAAAAAATGCAGGGAAAGTTTTAGCAATACTAACAAGCATCTTTTTATAATAATCATCATAATCATACATATAAAGATGCATAAAAAGTTTACTTGCATTATCACTTGAAATAGAACATAAATTTAAAAGTTCCTCTTCGGTAAAGTCACGAAACCCATTTTCATTTAAAAACATAGTATTATTTACTTTAATATTTGAATGAGAATTAATAAACTCCTCTTTTGTCATTTTTACCTCCGATTAATTAAAATACTCCGAATATTTCACCAGTTGTGCCATCTATTCTAGCCGAATATTGAACGCCTCCACACTCCATAAAAAATCCATAACTCATTCTGCCCTCATAAGCCTCACTATAATTTACTTGGGGTGAAACGCGGCAATTACTTGTATCTACACTCGAAAAGTAATTAAGTCCAATTTGAATAGCCTACTCTGAAGTGATTTGTGATTTGGGAATATCTTCGACTTTTGTATCAATAATACTTCCAGTAACTGAGTCAACATATACATAATATTTTTTTGATTCAGTATTTGCATGATATCTATATAACTTACAGTATGATCCCCTTGAATCATCAATTGGTTCTACACCTGATGTTTGTATAAGTGAAGAATCAATACTTTGAACGTAATTTTTGCCTATTTCATACACACTATTTGTACCTATCATTTCTGGGTAATTAAAAGTATCATTATATGCCTTATTTCTATTATAAGTACACCAAGCGCCACTTTTATCTTGTGCGTTTGCAGGTCTCCCTACACTTGGTGTTACAGAACCAGAATTATTATTGTTATTGTTATTACTTGCATTATTATTTTTATTTTCTTCCTCTTTTATTGTCTTTATTTTATCATCAATTTCTTTAACCGAAGAAGTAGCAATATCTTCGATATTAAGTTTAGGATTTTCACTTATAATACTTTCAAGATAAGCAGCTTTTCCTTCACTAATATTATATTTACTAGCAATTTCTTTAGCAATTTCAGTAATCTGTGGCACTAATAAATCATAAGTTACGCTTTTAGTTTCAAATGCTTTATTTAAAATATCTTTAACTTCGGTTTCATCCATATTTTCAATTGTAACAATTATTGTAGTATCCTTTAAAAGATGTTTTTCATTTAATTTTATAGAAAGAAGTTCAATTTCTTCCTCAAAAGTTTTTTCTTTAAAATCTTCATTTATTATTTCTTTAGCATCATCATTTAAAGCAGTTACATTTATAACCTTTTTATCTTTATTAAGTTCTATTTTAATACTAGGATTATTATCAAGAGTTACTTTATATATAACTACATCATCAAATTTTGTGGTAGGCTCTTTAACTTTCTCTTTCCTATTTAATAATAAAAAAGTTACAATACCTATAATTATAACTATCAAAACACTTACCCCGATTATTATTTTCTTCTTCATAAAAATCTCACCTACTTATAGTATATATTTTTTTATAAACATTGTATATTATTTAACACATACTTTACGTTTTTGTTTACAAAAAAGCCAACCATTAAGGTTAGTCTAATTTATGGTTTCAAAGCATTTATCGGTAAGATATATATACCAGTTTCTTCATCTTTATATACTCCTCCGAAGCCTGAAACTATTATACACAAAAATTGGGGTTTTACTTTTGAATTTTCTGAAAATGTTAAAAGACTTTTTTTAGCACTTGCAATGCTAACTTCATCGTAATTTAATTTAATTTCTACTGCACCAATTGCACCATCTTTAAATTCAAGAATTGCATCAACTTCATCGCCAGAAACATTATCTCTAAAATGATAAACTTTTCCATCTAAATAGTTCATATAAATACATAAGTCTCGATAAACTAAAGATTCAAACATAAATCCAAAAGTTTTCATATCATACATTAACTTTTTACTTGATAAACCTAAAATAGCACAAGCAAGTGAAGGATCTATAAAATGTCTTTTTGATGTTTTACCGACTCTTGATGATGAACGATAATTGACACTATATGCCACTTGATTATTAGTTAAATATAAATCGTCTAACACGCTTAAATAATCAGTTAATGTAATACGATTTTCAATAATTTCCTTTGAATTATTATCAGCAATGTCCTCTAAAATAGTATTTTGACTTGCCAGTGAACTTTCATTTCTTGCAAGTGACCTTAAAATCATTTGCATTCTATTAGAGTCTCTTCTTTTATCTTTTCTTTCGTGTATATCTTTTGTTAAAAAAGCAGTTATATAACTTTCAGGAATAACACTCGCATCTTCATAATCAATGCCAATATTTGCGGGCCAGCCACCACGAAGTATTAAGTAAGCTGTTTTTTCTAAATCATTATATTCAACTTTATCATTAATATTTTTATTTTCATACATATCTAAAATAGAAATTTTGCCACAAGAATCACCAGATTCATACAAACTCATTGGGTACATTTTTAATGTAGCAATTCTTCCTGCTCCAGAGTGTTTCACTTTTTCTTCATCATCTTTTTCAAGTGTAGTTGAGCCTGTTAATATAAAATTTCCTTTTTCAGTTGTCATATCACATTCGTGTCTTACAGCATCCCAAACACAAGGAGCAAGTTGCCATTCATCAATTAATTGTGGACGTTTTTCTTCGAATATATATGTAGGATTTGTGTTAGCAATTGCCCTTATTTTTTCATCACTCAAATAACTTACACTTTCAGCAAATTTAAGTGAAGTCCAAGTTTTACCACACCACTTTGGTCCCTCTATAGAAATAGCACCAAAAATATGTAGATATTTAGCAACTTTATCATCAATTAATCTTGGTTTATAATTTTTATTTTCCATAATAATCCTCTTTCCAATTATAATTATACCATTTTACTATACAGTTTTCAAGACTTTTGCTATACAATTTTCAAGAGTTTTACTATACAATTTTCAGCCATTTTGCTATACAATTTTCAAAAATAAAAAGGACGATAAGTCCTATTTAGTTAAAGTATTGCAAAAGCCATTATGGTCTTTAAAATAATCCTCAATATGAGCAAGCATTACATTAGCATCATCATATTTTAAAATATCAATATGATTAGCAATAAAAGAATCACCGCCAGAGTTTATTACTTGATAATTTTTATTATATTCGATTTCATAAACATACTCTTCATTATCTAACGTGCACTCAATTCTAGATTTACCGGCAATTTCTCTATCGGTACTTCCTACTCTAAATAAGATAAAAAGTAAAAATAGAAAGATAATAAATACCGCAATGCCTATACCAAATATTTTTAATAGTTTAATAATAATTCCCGCTAAACGTTCTGTATTACTAACCTTTTGTACTAAGACATTATTAATATCATTTGAGGTAAGTTCATCCAAACTTATATTAAATATCTTTGATAAAGTTTTTGCCTCTATTATATCTGGGGCTGTTTCATTAAGCTCCCACTTTGATATTGTTTGCCTTGTTACACCAACTTTTTCTGCTAAATCCTCTTGTGAAAAACTATTTTTCTTTCTTAAACTTGCTATTTTTTCTCCTAAACTCATAATTTCTCCTTTCACAAAAAATTCTATCATTTAAAACTTTTTATCTCTACCAATATTTAATGGAACTTACGCAATTTTTATTAACATTTAATATTTTTCAGAAAATTAGAAGCTTTTATAAAACAAGCTATTTGATTTTCATTTAACTCTTTTGTTTTTACCATGTGTTCAAGTTTTTCCATAGAAAACCATCTTACTTCAGTTAACTCATCTTTCTCAATTGTAATATCTTTTAATATTTTTGTAGCCCAAATTCTAAATTTTGTTGTTTTCTTAGAATTAACTCTATATCCAGGTGCAATAATAGCATCCAAATTATAAAATTCTAATTCTCTATTAACATTCCTATTTCCTTCCTTTCGAACTATTTCCATTTTAGAAATAGTTAAATTTTGTCAAGTTCTTTCTCTTCATATATATTATTTAAATGCTTATTAATTGTGGGAACATTAACATCAAAAAGTTCACTCATACTCTTTTGAGTTAACCATATTGTTTCATCTTTTAATATTACATCTACATTAATTTTACCTTCATCAGTTTCATATAACAATATATTGCTTTCATTCATATTTTATCATCTCCTTTAAAATATCTTAAATAGTATGCGTTTCCATATACTACTTATATCAGTGTCGTAAACATATCATATTCAAAAATCCTTATTTTTCAAAGTTTTTTCTATCTAATACACAAAAACATTCAATATGATATGTATAAGAAAACATATCTAAAATATAAAATTTATTTATTTTATAACTAGTTAAATCTGCTAAATTATTTGCTAAACTTTGAGTATCGCAAGAAACATATATAATCCTTTGGGGACAAATCTTACTAATAACCTCAATTGTTTTTTTATCAAGACCCGCCCTTGCAGGATCTACAATAACAGTATCAATTTTATCATTAATAAAGCCTATTTTATCTTCGACTTTACCTAAAATAAAATTAATATTATCACATTTATTAATCTTTGCATTTATTAAAGCATTTTTAACAGCATTTGCAATTACCTCAATTGCATAAACTTTATTTACTACTTTACTAGCTACAATTGATAAAGTTCCTACCCCTGAATATAAATCAAGTACATTAATTCCTACAATATTTTCACTTATTAAATTAAATAACTTTGAATTTATATAATTATTAACTTGAAAAAAAGAATTATAACTTACAGTAAAAAATAAATTATTAATCATTTCCATAAAATTATCTTGTCCATATATACATTTATCATTTAAAACTATGCCAAGTATTTTATAATCTTCAGGATTTAAAATAACTGGAGTTTCTTTAGAATTAATTATAATAAGAATTTCATCATTATAATTTGATCTTATAGTAACATTTGCATTTTCTAATTTCATATTTTTAACAAATTCAAATGCTTTATTAATTGATTTTTTAGTTATTTTACACTCCTTTATTTCAATAAGATTATGAGTTCTTTTTTCATAAAATCCAAGTTTTCCACCAACTATTTTAAGTTCTATTTTATTACGATAATATAAATCAATATCATTTTTTATTACATTTATATCTGGAATATCATATTTAGATAAAATATTTTTAACTCTTTCTTTTTTATATTCTAAAGCATCATCATAACTTAAATGACATAAACTACATCCACCACATATACCAAAGTATTTACAAAAAGGTTCCACTCTTTTAGAACTTTTATATATAAAAGCATTAATAGTTCCTTCCATATAACTTTTCTTATCCTTTGTAATAATAACATCAACAGTTTCTCCAGGAAGTGCTCCTTTTACAAAGATAATTTTACCATTAATAGTTCCAATTCCATTTCCCAAATGATCCATTCTATCAATATGTACTTGCATCTTAATCACCAAGAATATTTTATCATAATTACTATGAAAAAACTATTTTCTAGGCATATTTTTTAAATATTCTTCCTTAATATAATCATCAGTTATATGAGTATATATTTCAGTCGAAGAAAGTGAGGCATGACCTAAAAATTCTTGTACACTTTTAAGGGGACAACCATTTTTTAACATATGGGTAGCAAAAGTATGTCTAAATGTATGAGGACTAACCTTTACTTTTAAACAAGCCCCATCAATAATATTTTTGATAATAAGTTCAATTCCTCTTACAGTTATCTGTTTTCCTTTATTATTTAAAACTAAATATTCACTTCTAAATTCTCTAGCATTTAAATAATCATTAATTGCTTTAAGTGAATGATTGTTAAAAAAGACTATTCTTTCTTTACTACCCTTACCCATAACTTTAATACTATTATCTGAATAGTTTATATCATTTAATTTAATATTTTTAAGTTCACTTACTCTTATTCCTGTAGCATATAAAAGTTCAATAATCATTTTATTTCTAAGGTCTAAAACATCCTTTGTATCAATACTATCAATTACTTTACGCATATCTTCGTAACTTAAAAATGTAGGTAATTTCTTTTCTAATTTTGGATTACTAATTAATTTAAAATAATTAACACTAATAAAACCATTATCAAGTAAATAGTTATAAAAACATCTTAATGCAGATAACACTGCACTAATACTTTTATTTGATAAATTGTCTATATATTTTAAATAATTCATTATTATATCTTTATTAATATTTTGATAATCAATATTATTATTTTTGCAATATAAAACAAATTCATTTACGTGAATTATATATTCCTTAATTGTATATTCTGAATAGTTTAATTCATATTTTAAGTATTCATTATATTTTTCTATCATACTTTATCCTTTTACCACCATAATTATATAAAATTAAAATATTCATTTCAAGTAAAAAAGTATAATCTAATGTCAATAAATTTTTTATTGATTTTTTTACTTTTTATTGCTAAGATATTATTACATTAATTGATTATTTTTTTTATATAATCAATATCTATTAATTACTGTTAGACACAGTTAAGTTAAT
>DJOC01000071.1 GCA_002439555.1 Caryophanales bacterium UBA6448
CTAATATGCATAACAGATAATAAAAAAGCATTTATTGGTGATGAAATGATGCTAAGAATTGTAAAGGAGTTAAAAGAAATGCAATGGAATTATGATGAGTTAATTTATTATGATCCTAAAAAGTTTCACGAAGCAGAAATGAAAGAGATAGCTATTGAAAAAACTAATCTTGATATTGCAAAAAATTGTATTAAAAATGGAATTTCTAAAGAACTTATTTTAAAATCAATAGCCATAACCGAGGAAGATTATAATATGTTAGTAAGTGAAATTCAAAAAGAAGCTAAAAATAAATAAATTTTAGTTTCTTTTTATTTTACATTACTTTACAAAAACATATGTAAATACTTTACAAAAAATAATTTGCCTAATATAAGCCAAAAATTAGGTATTTTTTAAATTTTTAAAAAAAACTTTTCAAAAAAAGGAGGAAATGAGAAATTTTCCGGTAATAAATATATATGAAAGGAGGAAATTATGATTAAGAAATATTTGAATACTTTTTTAATAAGTTTTGTTATATTACTTATTACTATTCAGTATGGGTTGTTTGCTTATTTTTACTATGTAAAAGGTTTTAATACAAATGAAGTTAATGAAATATCTGAAAACATAGAAATAGAGGAAGAACCTAATGAAAAAACTATTACATCAGAGTTTTATGTAGAAATAAAAGGCGCTGTAAATAGTCCGGGAGTATTTAAGGTAACTAGTGATAACATTATTAATGATGTTATTAATATGGCTGGTGGGTTAAAAAATAATGCCTATACTAAAAATATTAATCTAAGTAAAAATGTTTCCAAAGAAATGGTAGTCTATGTTTATACAAATTATGAATATAGTTTATTAAGTGCTAAAGAAGAAAAAACTTATGAATGTAATTGCCCAAAACAAGATATTTCTGTTTGCACTGATAAAGGGGCATCGGTAATAACTAGTGATGAAAATAAACCCGAAGAACTTCCTGATAGTAATGAAACAGAAACTAGCAAAGTAAATATTAACACTGCCTCAAAAGAAATACTTACTTCTTTATCAGGAATAGGTGATGCTAAAGCTCAAAAAATAATTGATTATCGCAATGAAAATGGATTATTTAAATCTATCGAAGATATTAAAAATGTAACAGGCATATCAGAAAAGTTATTTGAACAAATCAAAGAGTTTATTACTATATGAAAAAGGTTTTAAACTCTTTCCTATTTTATTTAATAATGGCAGTTATTTTAAGTATTTTAGTCATTTTGAAAGTATATGTAATAAAATATAAATCAGTTTATCAAGATAAAGAGTATACATTAACAGGAAAAGTTTCTAAAGTAGTTTTAAATGAGGGTAAAGTAAGTTTTGTTTTAAAAGCAAAAGAAAATATTCAGATGTTTTACTATGATGACTTTAATTTAAATGATGGAGACAAGGTAACTGTTGATGTAGTTATTAGTACTCCTTCGAAAAACACAGTTCCAAATACATTTAATTATCAAAAATATTTATATAATAATGGTATTTATAAAGTAGGAACTGTAAATAAAATTAAAATAGTTAATAAAAATAAAAACATCTTAAATAATTTAAAAAGTATGTTATCTAAAAGAGTTTCATTTAATCCATATTTAAAACTATTTATTCTCGGAGATAAAAAAGGTATTCAAGAAAGTTACAATTATTATAAAGATATTGGAGTTGCACATCTTCTTGCAATAAGTGGAATGCATGTAGGTGTATTTGTATCAATAATGCGTAAGATTTTATTTTTTCTTTCTAAAAAGAGTCAAAATTTTTTTATTAGTGGAGTATTACTATTTTATGCATTTATAACAGGCTTTACAGCCTCGATTCTTAGAGTAGTGGTGTATTTTATAATTAATAATATAAATAAAGATTTTGATTTTAAATTACCTAGAATAAAAGTTTTTCTTTTATCATTATATTTACTTATTTTAATTAACCCGTTTTTTATTACTAATGTTGGTTTTCTATATTCATTTGCTTGTTTTTTCACAATGATTATAATAAATAAATATTTACATAAAAACTATTTTAAAAATTTAGTTATTATTACCTTTTATATGACACTTTTTACACTGCCAATTACAGTGAGTTTAAATTATGAAATTAATTTAATGGTATTTATTTCTAACTTTTTACTTATTCCTTTTGTAAGTTATATTCTATTCCCATTTGCTCTTGTTACGGTGTTATTTAATTTTTTGAATCCCTTATTTACATTCTTAACTTATATAATGGAAAAGGTTGCATATTATTTAAGCCTTTCTAATTTTACTAAAATAATTATTCCTAAAACTAGTATAGTTTTAATTATAGTTTATTATGTATTATTAATCTTCTTTATATATTTTAATAAAAAAAGATATTTAGTAATGCTAGTAATTTTAATTATTTTTATAAAGATTATTCCGTTTTTTAATCCCAATACAAATATAATTTTTTTAGATGTTTCTCAAGGTGATAGTATGCTTTATATAACTAAAAGTCAAAAAAAAGTATATTTATTTGATACCGGAGGAATTAGAAATAAAAATGTAAGTGATAATACTTTAACGTATTTAAAAAGTATGGGAATAAGTAAAATAGATTATTTAATACTAACTCATGGAGATTTTGATCATTGTGGTGATGCTGAAAATGTAATAAATAAATTCAAAGTAAAAAACGTTATTTTTAACAATGATGGCTTTAAAACAATAGAAAAAAATATAATAAATATTTTAGATAAAAAGAGAATTTCATATTATCAAAGTAAAGATGTAAGTTTACCTAATATTAAATTTTTAAATTATAAGTTATTTGATAATGAAAATGATAATTCAATTATTACCTTAATTAATGAATCTGGTATAAAATTCCTTTTAATGGGGGATGCTGGAAAAAACCCCGAAAATGCTATAATGAGTAAATATAATTTAAAAAATATTACCTTTTTAAAAGTAGGCCATCATGGTTCAAATACCAGTAGTGGTAAAACCTTTATTAATTATATAAAACCTATTTATAGTATAATAAGTGTTGGTAAGAAGAATAGATTTGGTCATCCTAAAGAAGAGGTTTTAGATACTTTAAAAAATACAAAAATTTATAGAACAGATTATAATGGCAGTATACAGGTATTAATAAATAAAAGTAAGTATAAAATAATTACTTATAATCCTTAGAAAGTTATTTTATAGTTCTTGTTTTTGATTATACTTTTTGCTAAAATATAGTTATGGAACTAAATATAAAAGATTACAACATTTATGTAGAAATTATCTATAAAAATAATAAGAATATCTATTTTCGATTTAATGAAAATGGTGTTTTAGTCGTAACTTGTCATAAAAAAGTTTCAAAAGAGGAAATTAAATCATTAATATTTAAAAACGAAGATGCTATTATTAAAATGTATCTTAAGGCTATAGAAAGAAAAAAATATAATGAAAGTTATCATTTACTTGGTAAAACTTATAATGTAGAGTTTAATGAAAATATTGATAATGTTTATATTAATGGTGATTTTATCTATGCTAAAAATGAAGATGACTTAAATAAGTTTACTGAAGAAGAGATAAATAGAGTTTTTAATGAAGAAGTATCTATATGTAAAAATTGTTTTAATAACCTTCCTGAGTTTACTTTAAAATTTAGACAAATGAAAACTAGATGGGGAGTATGTAATCGTAAAGATAATATTATAACTTTAAATAAAGAATTAATTAAAAAAGAAGTATGGCTTCTTGATTATGTAATAATTCATGAAATGGCTCATTTTTATGAAGGTAATCACTCTAAAAAGTTTTGGAATATAGTTGCACTTGCGTGCCCTAATTATAAAGAAGCCAGAAAGGAGTTAAGAAAATGAAAATCACTAGTATAAATAATCCTAAAGTTACTTATTGGACTAAACTTAAAATGAAAAAATATCGTGATGAAGAGCATTTATTTATTGTTGAAAGTGAAAATCTTGTTAATGAAGCCTTAAAAAAAGGTATTGTTAAAGAAATAATAACTACAGAGGATAAAGAGTATAGTGTTGATACTTATAATGTTACAAAAGAAATAATGGCTAAAATAAGTTCTTTAGTTACGCCAAGTAAAGTAATGGCTGTATGTAATTTTATTTTATCCGAGGATATTAAAGGAAATATTTTATTACTTGATCACTTGCAAGATCCAGGTAATTTAGGAACCATTATAAGAAGTGCAGTGGCTTTTGATTTTCAAACAATAATTGTTTCCGAGGATACAGTTGATGTTTATAATGATAAAGTTATTCGTTCATCAGAGGGAATGATATTTAGTGCGAACTTTTTGAAGAAAAATTTAGTAACTTTTATTCCTTATCTTAAATCAATTGGATATAAAATATATGGAACTGATGTTATAAAGGGTAAAAACATTAAATCAGTAAATGAAAAAAAGGTAGCCTTTGTAATTGGTAGTGAGGGTAAAGGTGTAAGTAGTGAAGTAAAAGGACTTTGCGATGATTTTATCTATATTGATATGAATAAAAAATGTGAAAGTTTAAATGCAGCGGTGGCAAGTAGCATCATTATGTATGATATTTTTAGTAGGTAGTTTATGGAAAAAATTGTCGAAATTAATTATACTATTATGCCAATATTATTTATTTGCTTAATTATATTTTTATTATATAAGAACAAAGATATTATTAAATTTAATAAATTAAAATTACCAAAGGTTCCTTATTTAAAAGGTATATATTTATCTGGACTTGATTATAAAACTGGTAATATGTATATTACAAAAGATAAAGATGCAATTAATATTGCTATTGAAAATAAAGACGGAGTATTTTATGCTAAAATAACCAATGTTTTAGAAATAAAAGTTACAGTTAAACCCTATAATTATGTAAAAGAGGTTCCCACAGACTATGAAGTAGATTATGCAAAAAGTGAAAATGTAGGTAGAATTACTGGTGATTATTCTTATAAAAACAAAATTAAAGTTATTAAATCTTATGAATTAAATATTATTACAAATGATAAAACTATTAATTTAGTTGTATTTAAAGATCCAAATAACTTTTTTTAGGAGGTTAATATGAAATTATTATATGTAGGAAATATTACAGGCCCTTTTGGTGTAAAAGGAGAGGTAAAAGTATTAAGTGAAACTAATCATAAAAATGAAATATTTAAAGTAGGGAACTATTTATATATTGATGAAAAAAAATATCTTATTACCTCAGTAAAGCAAAATCCTAAGTGTGAAATAATTAAATTCGAAGGTATTGATGATATATCATTAACTGATGAGATTTTAAAAAAAGAAGTCTATGTTAATAAAGATGATTTAAATGTAGACTTTCTTACTATTGAACTTATAAATATGGATGTATATGAAAAAGATAGATATATTGGTAAAGTAAAAGAAATTCTTCTTAGTAAAAAATACAATTATTTAAAAATATGTGATATAATAGTACCAATCATTGATAACTTTATTGAAAAAATTGATTTTGAAAATAATGTTATTTATGTAAAAAATATGGGTGATTTAAATGAAAATTGATGTACTTACTTTATTTCCAGAAATGTTTAATGGTTTTAAAACAACCTCTATTATAAAAAGAGCAATTGATAGTGGTAAAGTGGAAATAAACATAATAAACTTTCGTGATTATACGCCACTTAAAAATGGACAAGTAGATGATACTATTTATGGTGGAGGAGCTGGAATGCTTCTTAGGTGTGAACCAATATTTGAATGTATAAAAAGTATTAGAACAAATGATAGTTTTATAATTCTTCTTACGCCAGATGGAAATAAGTTTAATCAAAAACTTGCATTTGATTTAAAGGATAAGAAACATTTAATATTTATATGTGGACATTATGAAGGATTTGATGAAAGAATAAGAACTTTATGTGATATGGAAATATCAATTGGGGATTTTGTTTTAACCGGTGGAGAATATCCTTCGATGTGTATGATGGATGCAATAATAAGACTTATCCCCGGAGTAATTACTAAAGAAAGTCTTGATTGTGAAAGCTTTACGAATAATACTTTAGATTATCCGATGTATACAAAACCTTATGAATATGAGGGTATGAAAGTACCAGATGTCTTAGTAAGTGGAAATCACAAGGAAATAGATAAGTGGCGAAAAGATATGGCTATGAAAAAAACTATGGAAAAAAGACCAGATATAATGGAGAATGAAAATGAGTGAGTATGTATTAAAAATTAATAAAACAAATAAAGAAATTTTAGAATATATGAAAGGTAATGGATATACTTTTAATCCTAAAAATGATATTGTTAAATCATTTACTGTTTATGATGCTGATGCTCTTAGTAAAATAATTTTAAATAAATTTACTAAAGAATATAAAAGAGTTTTTGCTTTACTAGCATTACTAAGTGATGAATCATCAGACGGTGATTTCTTTGCCGTTTTAGGAGAAACTCAAAAACTAAGACAAACATTAATGTATGAATATAAAAAGTATTTAAAAAAAAGTGCTTATGAAAAGTTTTTAAATGCTCTAATTAGATATGAAAAGTTTTTAAATCAAAGTGTTATTTATCATCAACTTAATAAAGAAAGTGAGTTAAAAAGATAATGAATTCAAAATATGAAAAAAGTAAAAGTTATAATGAACCAGATGAGGTAATGCTTCTTACAGATGATGAATTTGAAAGTGCTTATGATACTCCTATAGAAACAAGTTTATTTGCTTTAGAGGATGAGATTAATGATTTAATTTATCGAAAAGAGGAACTTGAAAGTGATATAAAAAATATGCAATTTATTTTAAATAATGAAACTATGGATTTTTATAGAGCAAATGAACTTTTTGATGAAATTAAATTTAATCAAATTGAAATACTTAGAATTGAGGAAAGAATAGCTAAATTAAAATCTAGGTATGATAAAATTATTACTTCTTATCAAAGGTAGCAAAAATGCTACTTTTTTAGGTTAAAAATCATATAATTTTTACTATTGTCTATGTTAGACCATATTAGTTATTATACCAATACTCCATATATAAATATGGGGTGTTTTTATAGTCTCTGATAGTTGTTGAATATGGGTTATTCATTAAGCTATTCATTAATATTTCATTTTTATTTTCACTTCTTTTATAATTTTCAATCCAACTAAACTATGGTAAATAATTATCTAATCTTCTAGTTGCCACTCTATGTAATTTTTTTATAAATTCTTTGAATCTACTATTCATTGAATTTACATTAGCTAAATTTTTATATGCTTTTGTTTCCAATATATTTTGTAATGATGTATTAGTTAATTGTCCTCTTCCAGCTATTTCTAAAAATACATTATTTGTATCATTTATTCCTGTTACTATACAACCTTTTTCATTATTGACACCTATATATTTAGACCCATTTCTTTTTTTCTTTTCTAGGCATGACAAAATTTTCACTTTTAAAGTTTCATTTAACTGCCCTTTATTATTTTTGTTTACTATAAATTGAGTATCATTTTGTTTTATACATTCCAGTATTCTATGTCTCATAAAATATGATGTTGTTAAACAATATGTTCTAACATAGACATTTTATATTGCAAAGCAAATTAAGTTTAGGTATACTTATTATAGTAGGTGGGAGTATGAAAAATAAAAAAGGATTTACAATCGTAGAGCTTCTTAGCGTAATAGTTATTTTAGGGATAGTTATTACAATAGGAATATTTTCCGTTAGTTCAATAAGAAATACAATATTAGATAAACAATATAAAAATGTTAAAAAAGAAATAGAACTTGCTGCAGAAAAATATTATAGTGATACAGAAAGTGGTGAAGTTTTTGTAGATACTCTTGTAAAAGAGGGTTATCTAAAAGCGGATAATAAATCAATGATTATCTCAGATCC
>DJOC01000042.1:0-3562 GCA_002439555.1 Caryophanales bacterium UBA6448
AATTGAGTATATTGCTAGAAAAACTTATAATACAAAAGAATATGTTGTAAATAAAATAGGAAAAGATTTTTTAAAGAAAATTTATACTTTGGCTGAAGTATATCATTCTGAAAATATAGAAAAAATTAGTGATGAAATAATTAATGAATGCAATATAGAAAATGGCAATTATAAAATAGAAAATTGTAAAAATAGAGTGCCATCTTATTTTGAAATTGGTGCTATATATGAAAGGCTTATTAAACAAATAAGTAAAAGTAAAGAAGAATATATTGATAACTTAATTAAAGTATTAACTTCATGGATTATAACAAAGATAGATAATTATGATAGCAGCATGTATTATGAAAATCCATCATATATTTATGAGTGTTATAAAGAAGGAAAAGTATTATAATAAAGGATAATCTTTAGTAACAAACTTAAAATACTATCATAAAATAAGGTAACATTACTTGTAATGTTTAAATAGATGGAGCCTACTTAAAAAGAGGCTCTTTTATTTTGATGAAAAATTTTATATAATATTCTTATGAAGATTTATTTAATTTACTCAGACAGCTATAAAAGAATAAATGAAAAAGTTAATGAAATCATTAATGGTTTTTCTAATGTTCTAAAATTTGATTTAAAAGTAAATTCTATTTCTGATGTACTCGAGGAAGCAAATTATTATTCACTTACTGGTGAAGAAAAATGTATTATTGTAAAAAGCAATGATTTATTTATAGCCAAGAAAAATAAAGAAGAGGGTAAAAATAAAAATGAAGAATTACTTCTTAAATATATTGAAAATCCTAATCCTTTAGTTACTTTAATTTTTACAAGTAACGAAGTTCCTGATAAAAGAAAAAAAATTTTTAAAAGTATTTCTAATAATTATATTGAACTTAATCCCTTTAATAAAAAGGATATGGTATATGAATGTATAAATGTACTTAAGAAAAATAATATTAATATTAATTATGAAATAGGTAATTATATTGTTGAGAATTCTTATGTAAATTATGATATATGTTTATCAGAAATTGATAAAATATGTTTATTTTTCAAAACAGGAAATCTTTCTTTAGAGAATATAAAAAAAATAGTAAGCGTATCATATAATGCAAGTGCTTTTAAATTTGTAAGATATTTAATGAATAAAGATATTAAGGGAGCAACTTTATTAATAAATGATTTAGAAAGACTTAAAATAGATCCAAATGTTATTATTATAACTTTTTATAAAGAAATGAACTTTTTATATCTTTTGAAAACTACTGATGATGTTAAAAAATTATGTTTTACTTATGGAAAAGAGTCTTGGCAATTAAATGATTATAATAATATAAAAGGAAATTATTCTTTAGAGGAAATAAAAAAAATCATAATTAGACTTGCTGATTATGATTATAAATATAAATCTGGTTTATATGATAAAAGTGTTATTTTAAATATAATGACTTTAGAATTTTGTGAATAACTATTTTAATTTAGTATAATTTTTAAAGGAAACTTTGCCTATTTCTTTAAGGTAATCTTTTCCTTTTTTTTCTATTATTTCTTTAATTTGATTATCAACTTCGATGCCAGCACCTTTATGTAAATTAAATCCAGATAGTTTACTTAATTTATCCATTTCATTAATGAAAATATATCTTGCAATAACTGATGCAGCCGCAACACTCATACATTTACTTTCACCTTTAGTATAAAATTTGATACCTCTTAAAGTTGTATCATCATCCTCTAAATAACTATAAAATTTCTTTTTATTAACAAATTGATCAACAACAGGATATTTATAGATAGGATTATATTTTTTTACTAAATCCATTAAAACCTTATTATGAAGTTTTACTTTAATTTGGACCATATTGTATTTTTTATCCATTAAATTATTAAAATCTTTATTACATAAAACATAAAAAGTATATGGAACTGTTTTCATTATTTTTGGAGCAATTTTCATAATAGTATCATCACTGATTTTTTTTGAATCTTTTATGCCAAAGTTTTCTAATTCCTTAATTTTATTAGAGGGAACATAAGTTGCTACGACAACAATTGGTCCAAAGAAGTCTCCACAGCCGGTTTCATCACTTCCAATAGAGGAGTAGTATACATAAAAATCATCTTTATCATTTTTTTTATTATCTTTATTTTTTGCAGTTTTTTCGGCTGTTTTATCAGCAAGCTTAGATTGCATACTTTGCCAAACACTTGCCTCAATATCCGCACCAACTCCTTGGAACATAACTTTACCTTTTTCATATAACGTTATAGTTACATCATAATTTTTTGCGGCAAATTTAGCATAGGGAGGAGTTTTTATTTCATAAGCCTTATAAAATTTTATTAATTTTTCGTGAAGTCTTTCATCTAATTTAAATACTACACAGTTCATTTCATCACCTAGATATATTATAAAATATTTTTATTAAATTGTCATTCATTTTTATAAAAATATGTAAAGCAATATAAAAGTGAATTTTTGGACTTTATTTTTTATTTTTTATATTATATAATTAATAATAGGAAAGAGGTTACAAATGAAGATTATTGAGATTGTTATTTTAGTTATTATGTTACTTGGCGCATTAATTGGACTTAAGAAAGGTGCTGTTAAAGAAATATTTGAACTTGTTGGTACAGTTGCTATTCTTATTATTTCTTATTTATTAAAAAGTTATTTAACTGCTTTATTAATTAAAACTATGCCATTTTTTAATTTTAAAGGTTATGTTGGACTTTATTCATTGAACTTTTTAATTTATGATGTTATATCATTTGTTGTAGTTTTTGTATTATTATACTGCATTTTGAATATCCTAATTAATATAGCGGGATTTATTGATTATTTAGTTAAACTAAGTTTGGTTTACAATACCATTTCAAAAGTTATTGGAGCAATACTTGGTTTAGTTAATGGATTAATATTTGTATTTATCGCTTGTTATATTATGCTTGAAATTCCATATACTCAAAAATATGTAATGGAAAGTTCAATGGCTACGAAAATAGTTGAAAGAACTCCTGTATTAAATGTTACATTTAGTAAAGGTATTTTAGTAGGTGAGGATGTATATCTAAAATTAAAAGATTATTCTTTTAATGAGGAAGACGTTGAAAATATGAATATATCTATTGCCACTTCGGTTGCTAAATATGCTTTAGTAGAAAAACCACTTATTCAAGCAAGTATTGATAATGGTAAATTACATTTAAATCACGTTATAATAGCGTAAGAAAGGAAACTAATATGATTAAACACATTCAGGGTGAAACTGAGTTTTATGACCTTTTAAAAGAGGGAAAACCAATTGTAGATTTTTATGCTGATTGGTGTGGACCTTGTAAAATGCTTCTTCCGATTCTTGATGAAATTGACTTTACTGATGTTTTAAAAGTAAATGTCGATAAATTTCCAGAGATTGCAAAAAGATTCGGCGTAATGAGCATACCAACTTTAGTATTCTTTAGTAATGGTCTTGAGCAAAATAGAGAAATTGGATATCGTTCATTAGACGAAATTAAAGAAGAATTTAAAAAACTTTAAGTCACAGATTGTGGCTTTTTT
>DJOC01000042.1:3712-3915 GCA_002439555.1 Caryophanales bacterium UBA6448
CTACCTCTACTATAATTTAAACATTTTTTTGAGTAATTTTCAACCCCTTTTCCCATAATTTGGGACCTCTATTTTCCAAAAAGTATATAATTTGCGAAATATCACCTCAGTATTTATAAGGGATTGGAGAGAGTTATGAAAAATAAAAAAGTTATAATTATTTTAGCAACATTGATAGTATTAATCGGAGGTGTATTTTTAGT
>DJOC01000085.1:0-1659 GCA_002439555.1 Caryophanales bacterium UBA6448
ATTGAATTCATTAGGGGAGCCCGCCCAAAGTAGCATATCCCTATCAGCAATATTTATATTTCCATAGTTTTTTAACTATGGTAGACACATTATTAAATAATAATATGTCTACCTTAATTAGAAAATTAAGGATTAATAATAAAATACAAATCTTTATATTCTTTTTCAAAAATTTTATAAACATCATTATTAATAATATTTTTACTAACAAAATAATTTAATACAAATAATACATATTTAACACTTGCTTTAAATTCTAACATAAAATTCATATCTTTATTAGAATTTTTAATATTAAAACAATATTCACATATCTTAGTATGTTCTTTTATAACTCTTGTGCTAAGAATTTCTTTGTCATGTGGTACATTTCTTATTACAAGTTCATTTAAATTAATATATATTTTAGAAAGTAAATCAATCATTTTTCTTTTATCCAACCATACATCATTTTTTTAGTATCATTTAGTATACTTAAAAAACCACGTACTCTTTTAATTTTAATGTATCTACGTTTTTCAATAATACCTATCATCATATCAATAGCACTTAAATTTACTAGTGCTTCTTTTTGATATTTATTTCTTATTCTTTCACTATCATAATTTATATTAGCACGATATATATTATGTACAAGTTCATATAATTCAGTTTCTAAGGCAATTCTAAAAGTTTTAGCCTTACCAGGTAACTTATTTAATATATAAGTAAATGAATAATCATATAATTCATTAGCTTTATTAATTAATTTAAATGATTGCATAATTTTCTTTCCTTTCGTCCACTTCGTGGAAACTATACGCCCCTAAAGGGGCGTGCAACTTTAGTACGATTTTCTGGTATAGTATGTACATCAAGCATAGTTTTATTTTTCTGGTACGCGCAAAGGAGATTGCGCTTAGTTTTTTTCTGAGAGAAGTTGTCTTTCTCCTTAGCCTAGCTTACTACATACACATCATTGTAGGTTCCACTGCCTAGTAACTTGGTTTCAGAGGATAGAGAAACTACGCCACGAGCCGCACCGCCGAGACTATCGACACTGCCAGCATTCAAACCATTAACAGGATAGAGCACAAACACACTCGAATAACTATCATAGAACCTACGAGGGGAGCCCGCCCAATAGAAACTATTATTATTTAAGTAGAAAGCACTATTGTCTATATTATATTTTCCTCCAGCAAGCACAATTTCGTCCGCTGTTATTAGTCCAAAATTGTTTGTTACAACGTCATTAGTATTACATTCGAATGTAGGTGTTGGAGTATCTACAGAAAGTCTAGTATATGCAGCATAGTAAAATCCGCTGCCAGTCGATGCCCAAGTACTTGATGTATTTCTATCATTACAAAATGTTGTTTGACTAAATCTTGATGTTCCTACATTTTCATTAAAATAAGTAGTATACCAATTATCTAAATATGTCTTTATTGTACTATTTGTTGTTGTTCCTCTTTGAGAACCTGTTGTATACTGAAATCCTACATATTCTGCGTGATTATAGTCATTATTATATGCTGTAAAGCCCATATTTGTATCTGCTCCTGTTATTGCAACTTTTGTACTTTCACTTGGAGCTTTACTTCCTGCATATATCATTCTTATTTTATTATCTTTATCAACTCTTATTATTCGCCAGTACATATCATCACCTTTATG
>DJOC01000085.1:1811-3629 GCA_002439555.1 Caryophanales bacterium UBA6448
CCATACTTCATCAGTAGAATTTTCATCATAAAAGCCTCTGTAAACAACTTGATCTGCTTTAAATTTACCATATTTAACCCAGTTATTATCTACTGCTCCTCTATAATAATATGTTTTACCTGTTCCTTCAGTATAAGAGTACATTCCAGCATTACTTTCCTCTGTTGTTGTAAAATCTGCGGTTTTTGCTTCTATTGCTGTTACTCCTCCATTATTTGCAAGTATTGTTTGATATCCACTTTGAACTGATGTTCCATTTTCTGAAGTACACCCTTTACTTACTGCGTATATTTTACCAGTAAAAGACTGTCCACCTAATTGTGATTGACTTGCTTCCAAGTTATAATATCTTCCTATTATTTTCCATCTTACTGATTGCTCTGTTCCTAAACTTTTTATTGTGGCTCCCTCAACTAATTTATAATAATTATTCGCGGTATCTTTATATGAACTTATTGTTGCACTATCAAAATTTGTTTCTACCCCAAAATGGTTATTTCCATTCATACCATTTACTTCAATAGTTATTTCTTTAGTAGCACCAGCTGTCTTTGTTGTTGTACCCTCTCCATAAACATTACTTTTTGAATCATATTCATAAACTATATCATATGTACAAGTAGTTAATAAATTAGGTGAACCTGTAAGGGTTACATCTAAATAAGCAGTATCTTCCTTTGCGGCAACTGTATTATTTGCTACAGTTTGACTCATATTTGCCGCAGGGACTTGTAAATTTAACTGCGTTGCATTTGAGATAAATGTTGCATTACCAGGACTTGATGAATTAATATTTACTGCTACATTATTATTAAGATTCACATCAAATGTACCAAAATATGCAAAAGATGCTACTCCTACTATGATTATTAATAGTGTTGTTGCAAAAACTGCAAGTGATTTAGTTATTTTACTTTTTTCCATAATAAACTCCTACCTTTTCTCTATTATAATTTAATCATTATTTTTAATTTTTTTCAAGACCTAGTGTTATAATTTTAATATTTCATAAAAAAATCTAAGAATTTATCTTAGAATTTTTTACTTTTTAGAAAGCCAATTTTTACCATCAATAATTCTTGCAACAAGCATACTACTTGCACTATCACCTACTACATTTAAAAGTGTCGCTGGAGCATCAATTATCGTAGCAATTATTGTAAGTATCGGAAGACTTGCGATAGGAAAGCCCATTAAACTAATAATAAGCATCTCTGAAATAGTTCCTCCACCAATTGGTACTGCCGTAATTAAAATTGTTGCTAAAATACTTACTCCAAGTACTTTAAAGATGCTAACATCCATACCAAATAAATACACTAGAAACATTATTTTAAATACACTACCTATAATTGAACCATCTTTATGAAATGATGTACCAAGAGGAATTATAGTATCAGCAATATCATCTGATACGCCAATATTTTTGGCTGCTTTCGTATTAACCGGAATTGATGCTGCTGAAGAGCAAGTTGCAAGAGCTGTAGCTGATGGTACCATTATATTTTGCCAATATAATTTTAATCCTTTTTTACCACCCGCAATAAAGGCATATAAACTATAAATAACAAAGTAAACTAATAAGCATGATGCAGTATAAATAATAAGCATTTTTAAATAACTTGTGGCAACGCCTGCACCAAACTCACCTACAAAAGAGGCAAAGTATGCACCTATTCCAATCGGAGCATAATACATAATAATTTTTATAAGCATTTGAAGTACATCATTAAAGCTTTCTAATACCTCGAGAGCTTTCTTACCCTTATCTTTTGCAAAATGAATAGCAAGACCAGTTAAAATAGATATAACAATTAA
>DJOC01000085.1:3706-6935 GCA_002439555.1 Caryophanales bacterium UBA6448
GCATTAACAGTTCTTGTTAAAATATCAAGTTTTTCCTCACTATCAGTAATCGCATAATCAAATGACTCCTTAATTTTTACACTATCTTTTCTATTAACTAAAGTTATTTTTGTCGAAGCAATACCGATTAAAACACTAACAAGTGATGTTAAAACAAATATTCCAATGATAGTAATTAATATTTTACCAAGTCTTTTTGGTTCTTTCATTTTACCAATTGAGGTACTTAAAGTTAAAAATATTAATGGTACAATAATTGTAAGTAATAAATTAATAAATAAAGTCCCAAATGGTTTTAATACAGTGGCTTTCTGTTTAAAGATAACTCCAATAATAGTTCCTACAATAACTGAAATAAACATAATTATTGTAGATTTGTAATTTTTAAATATTTTTTTCATTTTTTTACTTCCTTTCTATTAAAATTATATTTTAAATACTTAAAAAAAAGAATATTTTGAAATCCACATAAATCCACGATATAATAAATATGTGATGTTATATGAAAAAGAAATTTATTAAAATGAATGATGGTAAAAACTATATATCTTTAGGTAATATTATAAATATAATTAAAAAACACTCTAAAGTTGAGGCATCAGGTATTCAAAAAGAGGTATTTTGTGCTTTATTTAATATAAATGATATAAAAACTACCACAGTAAATAATTATTTAATTGGTTATAGGCCTATTGGCATAGAGTATAAAAAAATATATTTAGATTTAAAAGAGAATTTTTCTAATAATAAAGAAATATTTATTCCTATATTTGCTAACATAATTTCCATTTTAGAGGAAAAAATTATTAAATGTGATGATCTTAATATTAAATTAATAAATGAAAATACTAGGATTAAAAAAGTTTGTTTAGATATATTAATACTAAAGGATGAAAATGTTTCTAACTTGTTTTTAGATAAAGTAAATAAATATATTGAAAATAATAATTATTATGAAGCCTTTATTGAACTATTATTTTATGGGGTACTTGAAAATAAACAACCAATATTTGATGAAGTTATAATTAATATAAATGAATATGAATTAAAGGAATATTTAAAAATAAATCTTTATGAAGGAATAAGTTATATAAACTCCTTAAAAATACTTGCGGAAAAAGACAATATGTATGCTAATGCGCAGCTTGGTTCACTTGAATATAGTGGTTTAATAAGTGGCAAAAGAGACTATGAAAAATGCTACGAATATTATATGAAAGCCGCTTTAAAAGGTCATCCTAAAGCATCTTGGATGATTGGTAATCTAATATTTTCTAATAAAGTTAAAGAAAAAAATGTTGATACAATGTTAAAATTTTTAAATAATGCTGTAGATTTAGGAAGTATTGCCGCACTTAATACTTTAGGTAGATATTATTTAAATATTGATGAAGTTACTGCCCTTAAATACTTTAAAAAAGCTGCAGAATATGGATATGCATATGCCTATAATAATTTAGGAATGTATTATGAAAAAAATAATGATTTAAAGCTTGCTAAAAATTATTATAAATTAAGTGCTGATTTATTAAATAGTTGGGCACTAAATAAAATGGGTGAAATATGTATAAATGAAGAAAATTATAAAGATGCATTATTTTACTTTAATAAAGCAATTAACTGTCCTATTTCTGAAAGAAGTTTTTATGCATACTATAACCTTGCAAAAATATGTAAAGATGGATGTAAAAAGTTAAATATCTCTGAAAATGAAGAACTTTATAATAAATATATGAATATTTTTCAAAATAAAAAGGAAAGTTAAATTCTGTTCCCTTCCTCTAAAACATTAAAATAGTTATTACCCATTGTACTAAATTTTTCCGAACCAGTTATTACTATATTATTAGCCCTAAATGATAAATAATTATGCATTATTTTTTCATCGTATAAAAAGTCTACAACAGCATTATAACCATTTAGATCAGTTCTATTTAAATATCTAGTATATGTACCGTGTTGATAAACAACAAACTGATTAGGCATAATTGCTTGATAGTATAAACTTTGTCCATTATTTTTACCAAAGTAACTAGCACAACTTCTTACCCAGTTTTTAGCGTGAGTTCTATTATAAATTGTATTAATTACTGCATAGGCATCATCATATGAATTACTTTGAGCTTCAGATAAAACTATAGCAGTTAAAGTATTAAATTCATTTTTAGTTAAATTATATTTATTTAAAATGTACTCTACCTTATCTTCTTTAGTAATACTCGCATTATAATTATCAAATGAAGACACTTTCGTATTAACTTCTTTTACTCTTTGAACACTAGGCGCAAAAATTATTGTAAACATCATACATAGAGCAATACCAAAGTTAGTTATTTTTTTTATATTAAAATTATTGATTTCCTTTTTATTCATTCTCCATATATTATGGAGGACATAATCATTTTTATTCATTCTTTCCCCCTGAATAACAAAATAATTATACCATAAAATATGCAAAACGTCAAATTATGTAAACTAATTACCACATTTTAACAGTTAAAAAGCCCGAACATATGGGCTTTTATTAGTTTTTTAGACAAATTTTTGAATGGAATTATTTATTAATACAAGAAGATACTTTATAATCCCAATATGCTTTATGAAGCTTATAAGTAAGTGAGGAAACATCCTCAAAATAAGAACCAGCAGATAAACAGCCTAAATTTGATAAAGCAATAACAATATATGGATTTTCATCAAAAACTATAGATATATCGTGCATAACAGAGCCAGCACATCCACTTTTATTTGCCGTGGTTAAACCCTCTGGAGGAGTTAAAAATTGACCACCATTATCAGTAAAATAACTCATAAGTTCTTTGGCAATATCTGTGCCACCCTCATAAAAATTATAAAGTTCATTCATATAAATTGCAGCATCGTGAGCACTTGTTTCACCCCATATAGTTGGCCCTGTAAATATGGCATCAGTACCTTTAGCTTTCCAAAAAGCAAGCATATCATCTTTATTAAATCTGTCCATAAGCATTGTATGAGCAACATTATCACTATAATATGCAGAGTTTTTAACAAGTTCTCTTACTGTATAATAAGTATTTTCTTCACCTAACTTAATATAACCAGCACCTGGATTATAATATTTTTTTGTATACAAAAGTTTTTCCTCTAAATCGATAGAGCCATTTTCTGCATTTTCATAAATATATATGTCGGTAGGTGCTTTTATGGTCGAGGCCGTAAATATATGTTGATTTTCATTATAACTAAC
>DJOC01000085.1:7008-15458 GCA_002439555.1 Caryophanales bacterium UBA6448
ATTATAATAATCATTTATTTCATTTATTACTGAAGTAACACTTTCAGGTAATTTTTCTACTGGCGTATTACTTTGCATACAACTAACAATTTGGGACGCTTTAGAATCTTTTATATAACTTGGGCCATCTTTGGGAATATTATAAATTTCCATATTGGGACTATCCTTTTTATCTATTTCAAAAAAATAATTTTCATACTCTTCATTTTGCGAAGATAAAGCAAAACTTGCTCCAACACTTATAACCGTTAAAACAACAATTATAGCTCCTAAAACAATTAATAATTTAGATCTATTTGATTTTAACAAATCAATAAATTTTTCCTTATTAGATAATTTTTCAACTGGTTTTAAAGCTTTTTTAATTTTAGCAATATCTTCCCTACTTAATGAAGGAATTTTTTTTATTAACTTTTCTATTTCTTCTTCAGTATAATCCTTAATAACTGGAAGTGATGTGGTAAGCATTTCAATTTGCTCGCTATCTAAATCCTTTATTATAGGAACTGCTGTAGTTAAAAATTCAATATCTTCTTGCGTAGTATTTTCATTTAAATTGTCATTAACCTCTTTATTCATTCTCTCACCTATTATATTAATAGTATACAATAAAAAAGGAATAAAAAAAAGATGCGATTTTTACTTGCATCTTAACAATTTTTAAATTTTATTGGAACTTTATAAGTAACATTTTTCTCTTCATCAATTTTAGCACTAATTTCTAAAAATAAACTACTATCTTTATAATATTTACAAGAGGGAGAATAATCATTAATTACAAAAGAAATCATTTTCAAATATTCTTTTAAAGAAACTGGTGTATATTCATCATATTCCTTTTCGGAAATAACATTTAAAATATCTTGATGTTTTTCATATAAAGTGCATTTTATATAAGAATATTTTTGATTATCATCAGCGTTATAATCAATGTTTAAGTAGATTGAGGATTTATCTTCATCGTAAGTTATGCTTCCTGTTACCTTTATATCTTTTGTTTCACCATTTAAAGTTTTAAATTCATAGTTATTTTTATGAAGTAGTAAAATAACTATTAAAGATACTAAAATAGAAACTATAATTGCAATGGTTACTACTACTTTTTTAGAAAAATGCTTTTTGCTAACACTTTTTTTACCGGCAATTAAATAATTTAAATCCACATTAAATTTATTAGATATTTCTCTTAAAATAATAATGTCGGGAATACTTTTTCCATTTTCCCATTTTGAAACAGCTTGATAAGTAACACCCAAAATAGACGCAAATTCATTTTGCGTTAAATTATTTTTCTTACGGATGTCCTTTATTATACTACCTATCTCTTCCATAAATATTATATTACCATAAAACTGTTGTACTATCAAATAATTATTGATACAATTAATATATGAAAAAAATATTGTTGATAATTTGTTTATTATTTTTATGTTCTTGCAAAAAAAATGTTGCTTTATATAAAGATAGTTTTGATTATGGAGCTAAAGTTGATATAAAAAATATAACTGATAAGAAATTTAAATGTCAAAGTAAAATACTTGATACATTAAAGTTAGGCAAACATAATGATACTATGATTTGTAATAAAAAAGAATATCAAATAAGTTATAATGTTGTAGATAATGAAAAACCAATTATATGGATAGGAAGTACGATAACAAGAACACCAGGTTATAATGAAGACATTTCTAAAGAACTAACCTGTATGGATAATGCCGATAGAACTCCTTTAACAAATATAACGGGAGATTTTGATATAAATACACCTGGAACTTATGATTTAACTTTTACTTGTACTGACTATTCAGGTAATAGTTCAAGTAAAGATTTTAAATTAGTTGTTAAAGAAAAAAGTACAGGTGCTGGAGGATCTTATACAGGTGCTTTAACTAATTACCTTGATTTTAAAGATGTTTATAATGAAAGAAAAAATGATAATACTTTAGTGGGCATCGACGTTTCAAAATATCAAGGAGATATAGATTGGCAAAAAGTTAAAGATGCGGGTGTTGAATTTGCGATCATTAGACTAGGCTACAGATACTTTTATGATGAACCACTATCACTTGACCCTTATTTTCAAAAAAATATTGAGGGAGCCTCTAAAGTGGGAATTAAGATAGGTTTATATTTCTATTCTTATGCAAAAAATGAAAAAGACGCTACCGAGGAAGCAAATTTCGTACTTGATAATATAAAAGGTTACAACATTGAAATGCCAATTGCCTTTGATTGGGAAAGTTTTAACTACTTTAATGCTGGTCAAATGAATTTATTTGATTTAAGAGGTGCCTCAAATGCATTTTTAAAAACTATTAAAGATGCTGGATTCACACCAGTGCATTATGCAAGTAAATCATACCTTGAATATATTTGGCTTCCTGTAGATCATGATATATGGCTTGCTCACTATACAAAAGAAACATCTTATAAAGGTGATTATGTAATGTGGCAACTTGCTAGTAATGGTAAAGTCGATGGAATTAATAATTATGTTGATATTAATGTATATTATAAAAACTAGAATTGAATCTAGTTTTTTCTTACAATATGGGCTCCCCTTACAATATTTGGCTTTTTCGTAGAGTAAATATTATCTACTAAATATAATGAAAGAAGTATAACACTAACTATAGATAAAACTTTATAATTAACCTTTTTTAATAAATTTATTATCTTTGGAATAACAAAATAATAAAGAATTGTTGCAAGCATAGCAAACACTAATGTATATAAAAGACATATTCTACCATTTAAATTAAATGGCTTTTTTGAGTAATCCCACCATACCATACCTTTGGTTAATTCTAAATAAAAGGAAGTTGCATATTCAATAACAGCACTAATTATAAATGATAAAGAAAATACAATTATAGGTTTCTTATAAAATTTCTTTAATAAAATATATATAATTAGTCCGCCAAATCCATAAATAGGAAGCCACGGTCCGTGAAGTACTCCACGATTTATAAATCCGTGACCTTTTCTAATTTCATTAAGAACCTCGAAACACCAACCTATAAAAGCTAAAGTAAAAAATAGCATTATATAAATAACTAAGTTATTTTTTTCCTTTTGACTTACTTCTTTCATTTTTTACTATTTCCTTTAATTTGTTTTTTTCTTTTTTGATCTTATTTTTGAACTTCTCTTGTTTCTTTTTAATTTTTTCTTTTTCCCTAATAATCTTTTCTTTACCCTCTTTTAATTTCTCTGGAAAAATAATTACAAATTTATTACCAAGTAATGATTTACTTAATATTTCTTTACCTTTTTGAGATATTTCTCTTGTATTATCTCTTTTCTTAAATGTGTTTTCACTTTTTATTTTAAATATCAACTTATATGAAAGAATATTATCAAGTATAAATGTAATAAGCATTACATAAAAAGCAATATTGATTTTAAGCGGAGAAAATCTTAAAATTAAAGTTCTTAAATATGGATCAACAACTTTAATAAGAATAAGACCCATTACCCCAAAGCAAAGTGCATTTTTAAGGCATATTCTACCATTTATATTAAATGGCTTTTTGGAGTAATCCCACCATCTAGCATTAAATAGTTTTTCCATAACATAACTTGATAAATATTCCACTGTGCAGCATATTATAAGTGCTAAAGAAAATATTGCTAAAGAATTTGAAAACCTATTTAAAAGAATGGTCATAAATATTGCAGAATAACCATATATAGGGCAATATGGTCCTAATAAAAATCCCCTGTTAATAAAACCTTTTTTAGGATCGTAAGTAACTATTTCTTCGCATATCCATCCAAATATTGAATAAAGCATAAATAATATAAAATATATTTTTATTTTCATAACTAACCCTTCTTTCTAATACCCAAGTATTTTAAATAACTTTTTGGATGTTTTAATATTTTAAAAGAACATTTTTTATCCATTAAACTTACTACCCAACTTTCTTTATATTTAGGTAATGTTATATTAAGTGGAAACATATGTCTTAAAATAATGTTTTCAACCTTTTTATTCATAAGGTTTGGAAAAGTTTTTCTTGAATTTTCCAAAGCCTCCCTTGCGTGGACGAAACCGTGCATTTTAAAAAATGATTTATGAGTTTTATTTAACTGCCAGTCTTTATAATAAAAATCATGAAGTAATCCTCCGATAGCGGCTGATTTATAATCTAAATGATGTTTTTTTGCAAATTTATAAGCAAAATACGCAACTGCCATTGAATGATCATATACCGATTCATTTTCGTGATGATGATAATTTTTCCTTTTTAAAAATTCCTCATTTGTAATAATTGGATTAATAATATCTAAAAATTCTTGTTCATATTTCATAACTATTCCTTATTATTATGCCTAACTACATAACTTACATACTCATTATATAATAAATAACCTTAAAATAAAAGGTTAATACCTATTAAAAAAACTTGGAATAGTCCAAGTAATTTATATCTATGGGGCGAAATAAGGGAGTCGAACCCTTGCATAATAGAGCCACAATCTACCGTGTTAACCACTTCACCAATTCCGCCATAAGACATTATTATACTACCAAAAAAAAAGATATTTGGCAAGCACTTTTGCTAAATTAATCCTTCTTTTTCAATTAAATCTTTCATTTTTATTTTAATTCTTTTTATTGCATTATCAATTTGCTTCGGAGATTTGTTCATTATTTTGGCTATTTCATTATAAGAAAAGTTATTTACCATATAATTAAAGACAGTATACTCAAATTCAGATAAATTATTTTTCGCAAGCATATAAATTTTATTGGAATTTTCTTTTTCCATTAAACTATGCAAAGGATTTGATTTATTTTCATCAGATAAAAGATTTTTAGGAGTTATATTATCATCACTAACTAAAAAATCTAGTGATAAAGACTCATTTATTGTTTGCTGCTTTCCACTCATAGCGTGTCTTATATAATTTAAAAGTCTTCGCTCAATGCATACATATAAAAATGTTTTTAAAGAGGCATATTTAGTGGATGTAAAAGAATGAATTCCATCACTGAAAGCATATAAAGCCTCACATTTTATTTCATCATAATTAATCCTATAATATCTTATTGCTCTTTGATACTTTTTTATTAATATATCTACTAAATAAGAATATTTATCATAAATAATATTTCTAACGTTTTCATCATTTTCTTCGAGCAATGTTATAAGTTCTACATCATCAATATCACTATAATTCATTAATCATCCATCCTATATATTAGTATTCCCGCAGAAACCGAAGCATTTAAACTATTAATTTTTCCTTTCATTGGTATTCCTACGACAACATCACTATTTTTCTTAACTCCAGAACTTATTCCTAAACCTTCATTACCAATAACTAAAACTTTCTTATTAGCATAAGATACCTTTCGATAATCTTCTCCATCCATATCTGCACAATATACAAAATAATTCATTTCTTTTAACTTATTAATTGTATTTATTAAATTTGTTACCATTACAATTTTAACATTATCTATAGCACCCTCACTTGTTTTATAAACAGTATCATTTACTAAAACACTCCTGTCTTTTGGGATAATAATAGTTTTAATACCTTTACTCTCACAAGTTCTAATTATAGCACCAAAATTGTGCGGATCAGTTAAGTGATCAAGCATAACAATAAAATCGCCCTCAATATCATCAAAAGTGTAATATGAATAATCAAAAATATCTAAAACAATACCTTGATGAACTCCACCAACCATTTTATCAAGTCTACTTTTATCAACATATTCATATTTGATGTTATTTTCTTTTAAATATGAAATATAATCATTTCTTGAAATATAAGCCTTTTTGATTTTACTTCGATCAATTTCATATAAAACATTTTTGCCATAAACTAGCATAAGATCACTTCCTTTTGCCATTTAATTATATCATATCTTTTATTTTTTTGTATAAATTCTTTGCATATTTATTTCCATTTTATTACTTTCCAGATTAAAATTTGCTAGATAATATAGTTCTCCGAAATCAGAAATTGTAAAATACATAGATTCTTTACCATTATCAAAATGAATAGGTACTCCAGCCCAGTTTTCTAAATTGTATTCTGTATCATCCACTAAAACATCAGAACTATTTATTGCCAATTTTGGTGTATGAACCACATTAAATTTTTTACGAATATTACCAATATTTCTTTCAATAAAAATACATTTTTTATGCATTTCACTTTCTGAATTAACTGCCGAATATATTGATGGGTTAAAAATGCCACTTTCTTGAAATAGTTTAATAAACGATATTGCCTCATTTATTTCAGACGATGCGTTTAATAAATAATCCCAATCCATACTTTTAAAAAAATTTGTTACTACTCTTTCATCATCTTCATTTGCTTTACTATGATAATTCATATCTATACCGTGTAACCTTAAAAGCAAATATGAACAGTGCCTCATAGTATCTTTTATAACACCATCAAAATCAAAATAAACATCTAATTTATCTATATTACTATATAAAAGTTTATAATACTCATTTAATAATTTAATTTTTACAAGTCTTTCCTTTATATCAGATTTTTTGTATTCATCGTACGATAAAATATTTAAGTTCCTCGTATCCATTAAAAGTTCTTGTACTTTATCCATAAAACCTCCCTGATAATAACTATTTTATCATAAATGGATTATAAAATATATAAAAAGTTAAATTTGGGCATAAAAAAACCTGATGATCAGGGAAATTACTATAATAATGGTGCTGGGGATAAGGATCGAACTTATGACCTATGCGTTACGAGTGCATTGCTCTACCAACTGAGCTACCCCAGCAACTAATAATATTATACCCTATTTTGTTTTTTTATACAAGTTTTTTTGATAAAATAATATTGGTGATGAAAAAATGTTTAAATATACATTAGATAATAAGAGATATCATACATTTAATTATTTTTTGAGAAATAAGTTTGGATGCAAAGTATTCAAAGTACCTTTAGATGCGCACGCAACTTGCCCAAATAAAATTAATGGTGGATGTATATTTTGTAAAAATAATAGCAAATCTAATATTACAAATGAAAATAATGATATTTTAACCCAATTTAATGAGGAAATAACTATACTAAATAAAAAGTGGCCAAATGCTAAACATATTGCGTACCTCCAGACAGGAAGTAACACATATATGGACATTAAAAAGTTTAAAAATATTGTTGAAAGTTTTTTAAAAGAGAACAATGTCGTAGGAATTTCTATTGCTACAAGACCAGATGTAATTAATGATGAGTACTATAATTATTTTGAAATACTTAACAAAAAAACATTTTTAACCGTGGAGCTTGGACTACAGAGTAGCAATGAAAACACTTTAAAATTAATTAATCGTGGTCACGATAATAAATGTTTTAAAAATGCAGTAGAAAAACTACATAAATTAAATATTTTTGTTGTGGCACATATAATAAATGGGCTTCCATATGAAACAAAGGAAGATATGCTTAATACAGTAAAGTTTTTAAACGATTTAAAAGTAGATGCTGTAAAAATACATATGCTACATATTTTGAAAGGAACAGAAATTGAAAAATTATATAACAAAGAAAAATTCCACATCTTAACAAAAGAGGAATATATTGATATTGTTATAAATCAGCTTGAACTATTAGATGAAAAAATCGTTATAGAAAGAATTACTGGTGACCCTATAAAGGAGGAATTAATTGCTCCTTTGTGGCTAACTAAAAAGTTTTGTTTATTAAATGACATAGATAAAGAAATGGTTAAAAAAAATACTTATCAAGGCAAAAAAAATAATAATTAGAGCAATTCTAATTATTTTTTTTATTTAAAGCAAAAAAAAATTATTGGCAACTCCATATCTTAGCATAACACTATTTTCAGCGTATCAGGGCTTAACTTCTCTGTTCGGTATGGGAAGAGGTGTACCACCTGAGCTATCGTCACCAATAAAAGGATTTTGTCCTTTAAAAACTCGATAATATAAATTTTAATCTCTTCATCAAAATAATTTGAGTTAAATCCTCGATTTATTAGTACTGGTCAACTCAACATATCACTATGCTTCCATCTCCAGCCTATCAACCTCGTAGTCTACAAGGAATCTTACTTCACGAAGAATGGGAAAATTCATCTTGGAGGAGGCTTCCCGCTTAGATGCTTTCAGCGGTTATCCCGTCCATACATAGCTACTCTGCGCTGCAACTGGCGTTACAACAGATACACCAGAGGTATGTCCATTCCGGTCCTCTCGTACTAGGAACAGCTCTCCTCAATTTTCCTACGCCAACGACGGATAGGGACCGAACTGTCTCACGACGTTCTGAACCCAGCTCGCGTGCCACTTTAATGGGCGAACAGCCCAACCCTTGGAAGCGAATCCACCTCCAGGATGTGACGAGCCGACATCGAGGTGCCAAACCACCACGTCGATATGAGCTCTTGGGGGGGATCAGCCTGTTATCCCCGGAGTACCTTT
>DJOC01000097.1 GCA_002439555.1 Caryophanales bacterium UBA6448
ACAGGAAGAGGAACTTATGAATGGGCAAGAATAGCGAGTCGAAAAGTAGAAGAAGTAAGGAAAAAGGTTGCAGAATTTATAAATGCAGATGAAAACGAAATTATATTTACATCTGGAGCAACAGAAAGTTCAAATTTAATTGCATATTCGTATGGACTTAACGATCTGAAAGATAATGATGAAATATTATTTTGCAAAAATGATCATAAATCAACTATTTTACCTTGGATAAATATTATAAACATCTTAAAAAAATTCAATATAAATGTTGTAAGCAAAGATATTATAACAGATGTTGAAGGAGATTATAAAGAAGATGATTTGATATCAAAAATAACTCCTAAAACGAAAGTTGTTGTGTTGACTCATATTCATAATGTGTATGGATTAGAAATGGATATAAAATTAATAGTTAAAAGAATAAAAGAAAAGAATACAAATTGCAAAATAATATTAGATTGCAGTCAAAGTGTAGGACATATAAAAGTAGATGTTAAAGAACTTAATGTAGATTTTTTATATTTCTCTGGTCATAAGATGTTTGCTGATACAGGAATTGGAATTTGCTATGTGAAAAGCGAATTATTAAAGCAAATGAATCCTTTTATTATTGGTGGAGGATTAAAAATTACTGATTTACAATTAGAAAATATAAAAAAAGATAACTATATGCTTGAAAATGGAACTCAAAATATTTCAGGTATTTTATCTTTAGGAAAAGCTATTGATTATATTAATAACATTGGAATAGATAATATTGAAAAATATATATTATATTTAACAAGATACTTGTATGATGAATTGAAAAAAATACCTAAAATTGAATTTGAAAAAGGAATTGACAAATGCTCATGTATTTTAGGATTTGGAATAATAACATTTAGAATACAAGGTATTTCAAGTTCTGAAATAGGAGAGGTTTTAAATGATTACGGAATATATGTTAGAACAGGAGACTTTTGTAAGAGTACACAAGATGAAGATGCGATTAGGGTAAGTTTGCATATATATAATAATAAAACGGACATTGACAAATTAATAAAAGTTTTAATGTATATTTTGTCAGAAAATTAAGGAGGCAAAGTATGACAATAACAGACATCTCGATAATATTTGTTTCTATTATATTAGAAGCAATTCCGTTTTTAATTTTAGGAGTATTGTTATCAAGTTTAATACAAGAATTTGTATCAGAAGATACACTAAAAAGATTAATACCTAAAAATCCTTTTTTAGGGTCAATAGTAGGAATATTGATGGGCTTTTTTATACCAACATGTGATTGTGCTGTGATTCCAGTTGCTAGAAGGTTGCTTAAAAAGAATGTGCCACTAAATGTATGTATATCGTTTATGTTGGCGTCTCCCATTGTAAATCCAGTTAGTATATTATCAACAGTATATGCTTTTGAAAAAGTAATGCCACAAATGATTTTTTATAGAGTTGGATTTGGAATATTAGCTGCTTTTTTAACAGGAATATTGATAAGTTTTATTAGTAAAAAGAGAAACATAGTTACTAACGGAGATGCAGATAACAATTTTTGTGGTTGTGGAGGAGAATATCAAAAAAGTGATAGTCATTTTTGGAACATTATATGGAACAGTAAAGAAGAATTTTTGGGAATAATGAAATATTTAATAATAGGTTCATTGATAACAACAATAATGCAATTTATAATGAATACTACAAGCTTAAATTTAATTGTAAATAATAAAATAATTCAAATTATAGTCATGATGTTATTTGCTTATATTATAAGTTTATGTTCAACAGCAGATGCATTTGTTGGAAGAACATTTTTGAATCAAGTAAGTAATAACTCAATATTAGCGTTTTTATTATTAGGACCTATGATTGATTTGAAGAACACATTAGTTTTGAGCGATAACTTTGAAAAAAAATTTGTTATAAAATTATTAGCATTATTATCAATAATAATATTAATAATAACAAGTTTGGTTAAAATATAGAGGTGATTTTATGAGTAAGAAAATTAGTTTAATTGGATTTATTTTTATTATAATGCTTATCATAATAAAAGGTTCTTTATCGAATTTCATAACTCCTACATTAACGGTATTTGTATATATAAGTTTACCAATTATAATTCTATTTTCAATTAGTGAATTTAGAAAAAATGATATTTTTAGGAGAAACAAAAGAAAAGTAAGTATTTTATTTTTAGTTCCAATTATTTTTGGAATTATTGGATGCAACGGAACATTTAGTGAAGCATATACACAAAACATTGCAAAACTGAATTATAATAATTCAAATGTTAATTTATTAAATAAAAATAATGATGCTAACACAAAAAAAGAATTTAATGAAAACGAAGAAGGAATTGAGAATATTCCAGCACCAAAAGAAGAAGCAAAAGAGAATAAAAAAGTGATTAATGTGAGCGATAATAATTATATAGATACTTTAAACAAAGTTTATGAAGATGTAGATGAGTACTTAGGAACAACAATAAGTATAGAAGGGTGTGTATTTAGAAATAGCGAAGCAATGCAAGCAAATCAATTTGGAGCAGGAAAGTATTATATGTATTGTTGTGCCGTTGATATTTCGCTTTGTGGTTTCTTATTTCAATATGATAATTATGAAGAAATAAAAAACAACAGTTGGTATAAAATAGAAGCAGTAGTAGATAAACACGAAGTAACAGATTCATATTATGGTACATACACAGAGCCATTACTACAAGTAAAATATATAACAGAAATAAGTAAACCTAAAGAAGTAATAGTTTACTAAATTTATTAAATCAAAATAGCATGCCAGAAAGGTATGCTATTTTTGTAGCTAAAAAATACTATTTAATGCAAAAAATAGAGATTGAAATTTAAGTTTCTTTGTGTTAATTTAATATTGGAAGCAAAAATAATTTTTTTCTTGTCAAAAAAGAGACTTTTAAAACTTTTGATTGTCTAATGATAGGAGAGAGAAAAATATAATAATTTGAAAGGATGATTTTATGAACAAGAAAGTATTATGGGTTATTTTAGGTGTGCTAGTTGTAGCACTTGTGGTTGTAGGTGTTGT
>DJOC01000054.1 GCA_002439555.1 Caryophanales bacterium UBA6448
CACTGGTTCTGCTACCTCCTCATTAATTTTTGGTAATTCAATTTTAAAATCGTTATTTTCTTCCATATCTATCATACCTCTATTATAATTATTACATAAAAAAGAAAATATTCCTAGTGTAAATTGAATATTTTTTTATTTTTTAGTTAATTTTTTGGTTTAAAAATGACAGAAACGATAAAAGCAAAGATAATTGCTCCGACAATTGCAAGACTACTTTTATCTAAAAGCTCAGAAAATATTCCTAAAATTCCAGCGTTTTCATAACCATTTATTCCGGATTGGTATAACATATTACCAAAATTCATAATAAGGGATGTTGCACCTACTCCACACTTTTGAATTAATGTAGGATAAATTCCACAAAAGGAAAGAACCCCACCAACCACTGTAAAAAGTGAAGTAATATGTCCTGGAGTAAGTTTTGTATTATCTAAAATTATTTGTCCAAGCATGCATATAAAACCTGCGAATAAAAAAGCATTTAAATATATCATGATAACACCTCGATTTTAACTAAATGACTTATCGCTGGAATCTCCTTACCTTGATTTACTAAAGTAGGATTATGAAGTGATCCCGAACCAACAAGTAAAATTTTCTTATATTTTTTATTTTTTAGAATTTTCGTAAAAAACACCAAAGGAAGACATACCGGTCCACTTCCACCACTATACTGGGAAGTTTCTAAAAATATTTCATCTCCTGCATCCATTATTTTATTAAGTCTTTCATTATAAACTCTTTCATAATATTCTTTTAAAATATTTAAACCAACTTTTCCTAAATCACCAGTTAAAATTAAATCATAGTCTTTAACCGTTTCGTGAGCATTTTGTAAATATGTATAAATTGTATCTGCACAAGCGGGTGCCATAACTGCCCCCATATTGTTAACATCATTTATTCCAAGATTTACAACTTTACCAATAAGTCCACCGCTTACTTTAATACCCGTTTTCTCATTTGATAAAAGTGAGCTTACACAAGCAGTAAGTGTACAAGTTGCTGTCCCCTTTTTAGGACAACCATATTCCACAGGGTATCTAAACTGCCTTTCCGCAGTCAAATTATGCGAGGATGCAAGTGTAATAACATTTTTTGCATTTTTACTTTCAATTAAGTTTGAACCTAAAAGCATTTGCAAAGGAAAGCCAGCACACGCTGCATACACTCCAACAAAAGGTATGTTAAAATTACTCATAGTTTGACTTGAAACTCCCAATTGATTTATTAAATCGGTTGAAAAAACATAATCAATTTTATTTTCAGACAGTCCACCATTATTAAGTAAATTTTGAATAGATACCTCTTGCATTTTAATTTCAGCATCCTCAAAAGTTTGTTTACCAAAATACAAATCATCAAATTTTAAATTTACATTAGATATTTTACTATCTTTTTCTTTAGGACCCGCTATAGTATAAAAATCTTTAATATAAACATTATTAAATTTTAAATTACCCATAAAAAACCACCTTAATTAGACATAGAAAAAATGCCGATATAATTCCGTATAAAAGTACAGAACCTGCTAGTTTAAAAAAGTTTGCTCCAACGCCAGTAATAAGGCCATCTTTTTTATATTCGAGTGCACACGATGTCATACTATGGGCAAACCCAGTTGTAGGAATAATTAATCCGCACTTTACTTTACTTACCCAATCATCGAAAAAGCCAAGGCCAGTAAAAAGCGATGCTAAAAATATTAACAAAAGACACACAATACTATAACTAATAACTTCAGAAATGCCAAAACATATCATTAAAAGTTTTGATACAATTTGACCAACTACACCAATACCTCCGCCTACTAAAAAGGCTGTAACGGCATTTTTTAATTTAGGCTCTTTAGTTTGCCAAGACTTAACTAACTTTTTATATTCTTCTTTATTCAAAATAAAATCACCACTATTATTATTTAATAAATGGTGATATTTATACTATAAACTCAAATAATTACGCATTTTTTCTATACCTTTTTTCTCATATCTTGAAACCATAACTTGCGTCATTGAAAGTTTTCTAGCAACTTCACATTGAGTTAAATCTTCATAATACCTTGACATAATAATATTTTTTTCATCCTCGGTTAATGTGCACATACTATTTTCAAGTTCGATTCTTTCATCAAGTGAGACATCATCCTTATTTGAAATAGTTTCATATAGTGGCCTATTTTCATCATTATCAAGACTCATTATACTTTGTCCTGCATAAACATATTCATATATTTTATTAGGATCAATTTCTAAAAAGTTTGCCACAGTTTCATAACTTGGAACAACTCCATTTTTTAAAGCCAAATTATTTTTAGTCTCTTCGATTAATTTATATATTTTTAAAATATCTTTATTAATTTTTATTTGTCTATTATTTGCTAAAGTATACATCTCACCATAAATATATGTATAAGCAAATGAGGTAAATTTAGCTCCATAACTTTCATCATAATTTTGATATGCTTTTAAAAGTCCTAAAACTCCCGCTTGGAAAAGATCCTCTTTTGAAGCATTATAAAACTTTTTTGCTATCATATAAATTAAACCAACATTCTCATTAATAATTTGTTCTTTGTTCATATTAAACCTCGATTAATTTCATACAAGTAAGTTCATTATCAAATTTTCTTGCACGAAAACCTTTTAATTTCCTTTCTAATCTTTTATTAACTTCACAAATATACATAACTCCTTTATTAGTTTTAATTGCTTCTTCACTATTTAATAGTGCATCAATTCCCTCTTCATCAATATCATCAAGATTATAAAAATTATAAACTAAATATTTTATTTTATGTTTTAATATTACAGGTACTAAATAATTATTTATTTTATAAGTTGAACCTCGATGAAGCATTCCATCAAGTCTTACAAAAAGTATTCCTTTATTATATTCTAAATTCATTTTAAGCATAATACCCTCTTTTCTATATAATAATAAAGCACACTTTTAAAACTTTTTAAACAACTTCGACAAAACTTGTCAAAACATTTTTTTATATAACATCTTATTCTACTTTTTTCGACATTTTTCGCCCCAAAAAAGAAAAGTATGTTTTTTACTTTTCAAAAATTATTTAGGTATTTTTTCACAAAAATTTTCATCATATTCATAGTCTTTATTTACCACATAGTATTCAGTAGCATTCGAGCAATTTATTACATCAAAATATTTACCTGAATAAGCAGTCATAATTTTATCATTTGAAAAATAACTTACCTTTACTAAAGAGAAAATATAGTCATTAGCATTTTCTGTATTCATTAAATCATATATACTTTCATTTTTATCCTCAAAGTTATAAATTATATCTTTAATATTAACTAAATAATAAGTATAATTTGAATTAATAATTTTATTTATTTTATTATCTTCGATTATTTTTACATTTGTAATAAATTCTTCCTTAATAATATTTAATTTTTTTAAATCAGATTCCTTTAAAAAGTTATTTTGTAAAGCCTCTTTTAAAGAATATTTAATGTTACCCTTTTTAATAAAACCTTCATATTTACAAAGTGAATAATAATTATCATTATTTATTTTAACTATGAATTCTTTGTTATTTTGTACACATTTTAAATTTTGATAATCAATTTTATTTCCATAGATGTTAGTAAATATTAAAACTATATAATAAATAATTACAATAACTGAAAATATCATAGATAAAAAATATAAATATTTAAATACTTTTTTATCACTTTTATAAGTTAAAAATATTTTATTAATAATACTTTTTAATTTAGATTTATAAATTATTATATAAAATAAAACTGTTCCACCAACATTTAAAATAATATCATCAATATCAAATGAACCTAATTTAAATATGTATTGAGCACTTTCAATAGTTATAGTTAAAATTAAAACACATAAAAAATAGTTTTTTATTTTTTTAAACTTATCACTTAATAAAGGTAGTAATACCGCAAGTGGAGTTAACATTAAAAGATTTCCAAAAGAATTATATAAAAAAGTCCTTTTTGAATATTTAAATAAATTTATCATTGATACAAAAGGTATTAAATTATTCTCTCTTTTTAAAATATTATTTATTGTAAGATAATTTACCCTATTATTTGAAAATGTAAAACTAATTAACATAGTAATATAAAGCATTAAATAATACCAAATAATCTTTTTATCTTTTTCATAGTATAATAAATAAAATAAAAACATTAAACAAGGAAATATTATTATTAAAATATTTTCAAGTTCTTTTTTACCAGTTCCTAAATTTATATCAAATATAAACATTACTAAAACATATATTAAGCAAGATAAAATAGTTATAATTAAATTAATTTTCTTTTTCATAAAGCCTCCACTAAACGGGAAAAAGGCCGATTAAATCAGCCAAATTCTATTTACAAATA
>DJOC01000055.1:0-18353 GCA_002439555.1 Caryophanales bacterium UBA6448
TACACCTCTTCCCATACCGAACAGAGAAGTTAAGCCCTGATACGCTGAAAATAGTGTTATGCTAAGATATGGAGTTGCCAATAATTTTTTTTTGCTTTAAATTATTTATTTTATATAGATTATGTCTTGTTTATATTCTTATTTTTATTTATAATTGATATGGAAGGTGAAAATTATGAATATTTATAAATATACTTCTCGTAATGAGAATGATACTGTTGAGTTAGCACAGAATATTGAATCTGAAAAATTTCCAAATATGGTTATTTGTTTAGATGGAGAACTAGGAAGTGGAAAAACCGTTTTTGTAAAAGGATTTGCGCAAGCATTAGGAATTGAGGATAATATAACAAGTCCAACTTTTAATATTATAAAAGAGTATAACTCTGGGGAGTTACCACTTTATCATATGGATGTTTATAGATTAGATAAAGATTCTAATGATATTGGAATTGAAGATTATTTTAATAAAGGTGGAGTTACATTAATTGAATGGGCAGATATAATTACTGACATATTACCCGAGGAAAGATTACAAATTAATATTAAAGTTATTTCAGAAAATACTAGAGTATTTGAATTAATTCCTTATGGTGAAAAATACGAAGAGTTATGTAACTTTGTATTATAGGTAGTTTATGTATACTTTATTTTTAGATACACATCTTTATGATATTAATGTTGTTTTGTATAAAGATGGAAATGTTTATTTGCATAAGTGTATTGATAAAAGTTTAAATAATAATGCTTTATTAGTACCGACTATTATGGAGTGCATTTCTAATACTAAACTTAATGATATCATTGTTGTAAATGGACCTGGTTCATTTACGGGGGTAAGAACAGGTGTAACTGTTGCTAAAACTTTAAGTTATTTATTAAATGTTCCAATTAAAACGGTTTCATATCTTGATATTATGGATTATTCTTTAGATAGTAATGAAAATCTAGTCGGTTTTTATGATAATAGTGGTATTTTTGTTGGTAAATATTCAAATCATATGTTAATTGGAAATTATGAATATATTAAAAAAGGTGAGTTAAATTTAAATGAGCTATCAAATTTAAAAACAGATGTTACCATTGATTATTCTAAAGTATTTAATTTAATTTCTAAACATTCAAACATTGATCCTAAACAAGTTAAGCCAATTTATGTAAAAAAAATAAGTGTTGAATATGATTAGAGAGTTAGAAAGTACAGATATTGAGGACTTAACTGTATTACTACTAAATTATGATAAAAATATTGAAAATCATTTTAATTTTAAAGATTATTTAGAAAATGACATATATGGTCAGCATGTTTATGTAATTGATGATAAAATTGTTGGTTATATTTTAATAACAATAATTGATGATTTAGTAGAAATTCATTTATTATATGTTGATAATTTGTTTAGAAATCAAAAAATTGGGACGAAATTAATGGATTATATTATTAATAAATATTCTAATTATAGATTTTTATTAGAGGTAGCAATTAATAATTATATAGCAATTAAACTATATGAAAATATGAATTTTAAAAAAATTAACATAAGAAAAAAATATTATAATGATATTGATGCTTATGTTATGGAAAGGAAATAATATGAAAGATGTCTATATTTTAGCGGTTGAGTCAAGTTGTGATGACACAAGTATAGCAATTGTAAAAAATGGTAAAGAATGCATTGCAATGAGTATTTCATCCCAGATTGATGTTCATAATAAATTCGGTGGTGTTGTACCCGAAATTGCTTCGAGAATGCATTGTGAAAATATTTTATATGTTTTAGAGGATTGTTTATCTCAAACAACTTTAAAAATTGAAGATATGGATGCTATAGCGGTAACATATAAACCAGGTTTACTTGGTTCTTTACTTGTTGGATTAGAATTTGCAAAAACTGTGGCTGCAGTATACAATAAACCTCTTATAGGAGTTAATCATTTAATAGGCCATATTTACGCTAATAATATTGAAGATAATTTAGAATTTCCTTTACTAGCCCTTGTTGTAAGTGGTGGACATACAGAACTTTCCATAATGCATAATAATTATGAGTTTGAACTTCTTGGATCAACACTAGATGATGCAATAGGGGAAAGTTTTGATAAGGTTGCAAGAGTTTTGGGCTTTCCTTATCCTGGTGGACCAAGTATAGAAAAAGCTGCATCAATCGGAAATAATACTTATAATTTAACTAAACCTGTAAATGATGAAACATATAATTTTAGTTATAGTGGTTTAAAGAGTCAAGTTTTAAACATAATTAATAATGCAAAAATGAAAAATGTTGAGATAAATAAAAATGATTTGTCTTGTTCATTTCAAACTATTGCTGTTGATGAGATTGTTCGTAAGGTAGAACTAGCAATAAAAAAGACAAGTATTAATAGACTTGCTTTAGCTGGAGGAGTATCTGCGAATAAATATTTACATAACGAACTTCAGAAATTATGTGATAAGTATAATGTGAAATTATATAATCCGAGAATGATTTATTGTACTGATAATGCCGCGATGATTGGTGCTGCAGCATATCCATTGTTTTTAAAAAAGGATTTTAAAGATTTAACTTTGGATGCGTCAAGTAGTGCTGATTTAATATCTTAATTTAGTATAATAACTCCAATATTTAAATATAGTGCTATTAAAAGCCAAACAAGATATGGAAACTGCAAGTATGCTGCAGTTTTATTTTCTTTATATAATTCAATAATGAATTTTATTGTTGATAAAATTATTAAAACTAGTTCTATGGCACTAACAATATACATTTTCAATTTAAAGAATATGAATGTCCAACTATAATTTAAGATTAAATTTATAATGGCTGCTGAAGTAATTTTTTTGTTGTCATAATCTTTGTTTGCTAAATAAAATGATATTCCAAATAATAAATATAGTATGCTCCATACAATTGGAAATACTATCTTTGGAGGACTAAACATAGGCTTATTAATTATATTATAGTTTTTGAAATTAACAAATAGAGATGTTAGTAATCCTCCAATTAAAGGTGCAATAACAATAATAATATTTTTAATTATTTTTTTCTTATTTTTCATATTATTAGTATATATTTAATATCTGATTTTTATGTATTTTATAGTGAAATTTTACCATAAATATGTTTACTATGCATAAAATATATGGTAAAATTAATTTACTTGGGGTAGATTGGTTTCGACATATGTTAATAGATATGATTGCAAGTAGTTGGCAAACTATAAATGCACAAAAAAATAAATGACGAAACTTCTTATAGTTTCACTCCTGCATTTGCCTAATTAGAGGTTTGGGAGTACTCACTTACTTTCTCGCTTATTGAAAGTAAACTGGGTTCATATTAATAAGCTATATTTATTATATTTTTTGAGTATAGTAAATGAAATTTAATCAAAATTACTATTTATGAGGTTCGTTTTAGCCATATAGATAGGAAATATAAATAGAACTAAACTTGTAGATATTGTATAATATGGCATATTGGACAGGAGTTCAATTCTCCTCTACTCCACCAAATGACCTTTCAAGCCCGTATTTACGGGCTTTTTTAATACCTTATTATTTTTAATTCCCTATAAAATTCCCCATTTTTAAAAATTTTATTCGCCAAAAATATGGACAAAGCCAAATAAATTTGTTATACTACTTGCGAGTAAAGAAATTACTCCTTGCTTTTTATGACATTAAAAAGCCGAGTAGACCATAAGGAGGTGTAAAAGATGAATAAGTACGAAATAATGTTTATCGTTAAAAACACTATCGAAGATGACAAAGTTAAAAAAGTTGCTGATAGTTTAAAAGATTTAATAACAAGCGATAAAGGTAGTATCATCGAGTTTAAAGAAATGGGTAAAAGAAAACTTGCTTATCCAATTAACAAAGAATTAACAGGAACATACTATGTTATGACTGTTGAAGCAAAACACGATACTATTAAAGAATTTGAACGTAAAGTTCGTATTAATGAAAATGTTTTAAGACATTTAATTATTAACAAAGGAGAATAAGATGAATAAAGTTATATTATGCGGTAGATTTACAAGAGATCCTGAGTCAAGAATGACATCTGCTTCAATGGAAGTATCAAGATTTTCATTAGCTTGTCCTAGTGATTTTATTAATAGGGATGGTCAAAGAGAGACTGAATTTATAAATTGTGTTGCATTCGGAAGAACAGCACAAACATTAAATAAATATTGTACCAAAGGAAGTATGATTTTAGCACAAGGTCGTATAAGGAATGGTAGTTATGATGCTCAAGATGGCACTAAAAGATATACTACTGATATTGTAATAGAGAGTTTTGAATTTGTAGGTAGTTCAAATAGAAATGCAATTTCAAATGATAATGCAATGCCTAGTTATAACAGTGCTCCAGCAAATAATTACTCTGCACCATCATTTAATGCAAATATGCAAACTACCGATGTAGCTGAGGATCCTTATAAAGAATTTAGTGATGAAACTAATATAAGTAGTGATGAATTTCCATTTTAAGAAGGAGGAATAAGGTATGGCAGAATTTTATCATAAGAAAAAAAGAATATGCCAAATGTGTGCTGGTAAATCAGTTGACTATAAAGATGTAATGATTATTAATAAATATATCAATGAAAAAGGTAAAATATTACCTCGTAGAATGACTGGTGCTTGTGCAAAACATCAAAGACATATTGCTGAACAAGTTAAATATGCTCGTTTTATGGCATTAATACCATTTGTTAAATAGTAACAAATGGTTTTTTTAATATAATTTTTATGTTATAATAAGTTATATTATTTAAGGAGGATTTTAAATGAAAGTTATACTTTTAAAAGATGTAAAGTCTCAAGGAAAAAAAGATGATGTTATTAATGTTTCGGATGGCTATGCAAATAACTATTTATTAAAAAATAAACTTGCTGTGGCATACACTGATACTAGTAAAAAGATATTAGATAAGCAGATTCAAATTAGAAATGATGAAGAAGAAAAAATAATTTCTAATTTAACTGAAATTAAAAATAAATTAAATGACAAAATTATTGAGTTTAAAGTAAAAACTGGAAAAGATGATAGAGTCTTTGGTACAGTTTCCTCAAAACAAATAAGTGATAAAATAAAAGAACTAGGCTATGATATTGATAAAAAATGTATATTAATAGATACACCATTATCTAGTTTAGGAACTTATAAAGTTAAAATTAAATTACATAAAAAAGTGGAATTTATTATAAATATTAAATTAGTTAAGTAAGAAGGAGAGTTATGGCACAATCATTACCATTTAATTCTGAAGCGGAGATGTCCGTTCTTGGAATTTCATTTATTTCAAAAGATCAAGTTGATAAAATTTGTGAAAGTGTTAATGAAGATATGTTTTTTGATGAAAGAAACAAAACTCTTTTTTGTGCTATAAAAAGTTTACACGATAAAAAGATACCTATAGATATTACTACAATAAGCACTGAACTTGATAAAACAAAAAAGTCATCTATTGTTAATATTAATTATATAATGGATGTAATTGATAGCGTTGTAACAAGTGCAAATCTTGATTATTACATACAAATTCTGCAAGATTATAGTGTTCGAAGAGGACTTATTAACTCCGCAACTCAAATTGTTGAAAATGCCTATAATGAGGAAGATATTTCTAGACTTCAAGATAATGCTGAAAAAACAATTTTATTAGCGGTAAGAAGTCGTAGTGTATCGGAACTTTTACCTATAACAGAGGTTTTAAGAAGTGCTCATGATAAACTCGAGGAACTTGCTAAAAATAAAAAATTAATAACTGGTTTAGAAACAGGATTTTATGATTTTGATAGACTTACAACTGGATTTCAAGGTGGCGAAATGATAATTTTAGCGGCTAGGCCAGGTATGGGAAAAACAGCGCTAGCCCTTAATATGGCATCTTATGCAGGAAGAACAACTAAAAAAGCCGTAGCAATATTCAACTTGGAAATGCCTGCCGAAATGCTTGTAAATAGAATGATATCTTCAGTTGGCAGAATTGATTCTTATAAATTACAAACTGGTAATATGCATGATAAAGATTGGCAAAGATATAATGAGGCAATGAGTCAACTTGGACAAACTAGTATTTATATCGAAGCAGATGCTGGTACTACAATATCTGAAATTAGAGCAAAATGTAGAAGACTTGCAAGTAGTGAGCAAGGTCTTGGACTTGTAATAATCGATTATCTTCAGTTAATTAATAGTGGTTCAAAAAAGGTTGAATCAAGACAAGTTGAAGTATCAGATATTTCAAGGTCCCTAAAAACCATGGCATTAGAGTTAGATGTTCCGGTAATAGCCTTATCACAATTATCAAGAACTGCCGAAAAAAGAGAAAGCAACGTTCCAATGTTAGCAGATCTTCGTGAGTCTGGTTCACTAGAACAAGATGCCGATATGGTACTATTTATAAATAGAAAAGATTATTATGATAAATCTAAAGATCAAAATAATACAATCGTTCCAGCGGAACTTATTATTGCTAAACATCGTAAAGGTAGTTTAGGAACTATTGATTTACAATTTGAATTAAATTATGGTTTATTTAAAAGTGTTTTAAAGGAACAAGGTGAGTAATGAAAACAAATGATATAATAAAAACTGCTCTTTTTACATTAATTATAAGTATTTTATGTTTAGTCGGCTTTTTCTTTGATAAAAAGAACTCTTTAGATGCCGAGCAAATTTATGAAGTATTTATTGATGGTAAAAGTGTTGGTTATTTAAAAGATGATGATAAGTTATATGATATTATTAATACTAAGCAACAGGAAATCAAAAATAAATATAATGTAAGTAAAGTATATCCTCCGGAAAACTTTAAAATTATTCAAACATCATCTTATGATATAGTCTTATCTACTCCTGAAGAAATTTATAATAAAATGGCAGAAATAGGCTCATTTACAATCGAGGGATATATTGCAACTTATAAAAAAGATGATAAACAAATTACAATTAACGTTCTTGATAGAGAAGTTTTTGATAGTGCTATACATAGTTTTGTACTTGCATTTATTGGTGAAGAAGAATATACAAATTATATGAATAATACTCAAAAGGAAATTGAAACAACAGGAAAAGTAATTAAAAACATGTACTTTGATGAAATTATTAACATAAGAAAAGGATATATTTCTGTAAATGATACTATCTTCGAGGACGAGTCATCATTAACCCAATATTTATTGTTTGGACCTGATAATAAGATTGAGAAATATACTGTAAAAGAGGGAGATACAATCGACTCTATTTCAGAGGCAAATAAACTTAACTATAAAGAATTTTTAGTGGCAAATCCTAAATATAGTTCAAGAGATAGTTTACTTACTATTGGTGACAATGTTAATATTACCCTAATCAATCCAATGCTTACATTTGTCTATGATGTTAATGAAATTTTGGATACTGAAATACCTTATGAAAAAAAGGTAGAATATGATTCAAGCAAAAGTTCAGATTTTAATGAAATTACCACTGCTGGTGTTACAGGAATAACTAGAATTGATGAGAATTATACTGTTAAAAATGGTCAAACACAAGGTGGTGTTGAAATCGTAAGTAGTGTTAAAATAAAAGAAAAAGTTGATCAAGTTACCACTAAAGGTGGTTATAGATATTCAGGTGGATGGACCTCTGGCTCATATATCGACACTGGTACAACTTGGGGATGGCCAACAAATCAACCTTCAGTTATAACAAGCGGTTATGAGTGGCGTTGGGGATCATTCCATGATGGTATAGATATTTCAGGTACAGGTTGTGGTTCACCAATTTATGCCATTTTAGATGGTGAAGTAGTTTCGTCTCAATTTGGTGGTATGGTTGGATCTGCATCAGGTTATAATGTTGTTATTCGCCATAGCAATGGTTATTACTCTGTTTATGCACATATGATTGCTAATAGTATGACTGTTAAAGTTGGCGATCAAGTTACTCGCGGACAAGTTATAGGTCAAATGGGAAATACTGGTGTATCTTATGGATGCCATTGCCATTTAGGAATATTTTTTGGTCAACCATATTCAGGTGGCTATTCAATTAACCCATTAAGTGTGTATCGATGATTAAAGTTTGTACATTAGCAAGTTCTTCCGCTGGAAATTCAACTTATGTTGAAACAAGCCATTATAAAATTTTAATAGATTTAGGAAGAACTAAAAAATATTTAAATGAAAAACTTTCTGAAATTGGGGTGGATTATAAAGATATTGATTATGTATTTTTAACTCACACTCACGATGACCATACAAAAAGTTTACATACATTTTTCAAAGGAACAAAAGCAACACTTGTTATTACAAATAAAATGTTACTTGAATTAAACGATATATCTGACATTGAAAACATAATCATATATGAAGATAATCCAGATATTGTAGATTTAGACATTAAATCTTTTGTAATGAGTCACGATGTTGCAGATATTCGTAGTTTTGTTATTACCGATGAAGCTTCATCACTTGTTTATATCACAGATACAGGTTATATTAATTCAAAATACTTTAAAGAATTTAAGGGAAAATCAGCGTATTATATTGAGAGTAATCACGATATAGAAATGTTAAGACATGGTCCTTATCCAAGATGGCTTCAAGATAGAGTGCTTTCTGATGTTGGACATTTATCTAATAAATTTACAGGTATATATTTATCAAAATTAATTAATGAAAACACAAAAAATGTTGTACTTTTGCATTTAAGTGAAAAAAATAATACTGAAGAGCTTGCTCTTGAAACAGTCGAGGAGTACATTGATCCTACAAAAGTAAAAATAGAGTGTGCTAATAAAAATGACATAGGTAGTGTAATAACTATATGATAAAAATTGTTTGTTTTGGTAAATTAAAGGAAAATTATTTGGTTAATGCTGTTAATGATTATTTTGAAAGAATTAATAAATATCATAAGTTATCTATAATAGAGTTAAAAGATTCAGATAATATGAATGATGAAGAAAAGGAACTTTTAAAAGTTATTCAAAATGATAAATCATATAAAATTCTTTTAGATATTAAAGGTGAAGAAATATCAAGCACCCAACTTTCAACTTTAATAAATGATAAGTTAACACATTTTAGCAACATTACTTTTATAATTGGAAGTAGTAATGGTGTAAGTGAAAGTATAAAAAATTTAATGAATCAAAAGATTAGTTTTGGCAAAATAACAATGCCTCACGGTTTATTTAGAGCGGTATTACTTGAACAAATTTATCGTAGTTTTAAAATATTAAATAACGAAAGTTATCATAAATAAAAGATTTATTCTTTTATTTTTTTGTGGGGTTTAGTACAATAGATATATAGGTGATAAGTATGATAGGCAATAGTTGGGATGAAAAATTAAAAGTTATATGGAATAGTCCTGGATTTCATAATTTTTATAATAGGATTATGAAATTATATGATGAAAAGATTATTTATCCTCTTAAAGAAAATATTTTTAATGCATTTAAATTTACTAGTTATGAAAATGTTAAAGTTGTTATAGTGGGACAAGATCCTTATCACGGTGAAGGCGAAGCCCATGGACTATCTTTTTCTGTTCAAGATAATATTAAAGTTCCTCCTTCACTTCAAAACATTTATAAAGAGTTATATGATGATTTAGGTATTCCCCCTAAAAAAACAGGAAATTTAACTGGCTGGGCGAAGGAGGGTGTTCTTTTATTAAATAGTACATTAACTGTTGAAAAAGATAAAGCCAATTCTCATCAAGGGTTAGGTTGGCAATACTTTACCGATTATGTTATAAAAGTGTTGAATTTAAGTGAAAAGCCAATCGTGTTTATTTTATGGGGAAATTTTGCTCGAAGCAAAAAAGTCTTAATAACAAATCCTAAACATTTAATTTTGGAGTCACCACATCCTAGTCCATTTTCAGCGTATAATGGATTCTTTGGTTCAAAACCATTTTCAAAAACTAATGACTTTTTAATAAAGAATAACATAAAACCAATTGATTGGTCAAAATAAAAAGTAGCAACGCTACTTTGTTTCATATGAAGTCTGAACTTTTATATTATTTATTTTAGCAATAACTTTTATGTAACCTTTAATAGTTTTCATAAGTAAGTTATTGTTTTTATTATAGTATTTTTTATTGGCAATTAATATTTCATTAATACTATCTATTTTATTAAATAACTCATTTATTTCATCAGTGTTAAGTTCTTTATTGTCCTCTTTTAAATCGGTCATAATTTTTAAATAATTATTAAGTTCAATATCAAGATTGTAATTACTAATTTTTTTATTTTTTAAATTAGCAAAATCTTTTAAATAATCTTTTTTCTTTAGAACTTTTTTATATTTATCATATAATTCATTCATTATTTCTTTTTTATCTTTTAAAGATTTAGTGATAATATCGTTTGCGGCATCCATTTTAGCCTTTATAATAGATATCTTATTATAGCCAATAAAATAAACTATTGATATACCAAAACCAATACTAATTATAATAAGTAATATTATTTCTAATTTCATTTTAACACTTCCTATCTTATAACATTATATCACATTATTTTTTTTCTTTTAATAATTTTATTATAGTATCTTTATTTATTAAGAAGTAAACTGTTAGTGTAAGTAAACCGATTATTCCTAAATATAAGACATTTCCAATAAAACCATTAAATGTTGGCATTATTTTTTTATAAATAATACACATAAAAATTGCAATTAAAATCGAAAAAATTAGTTTAGGAAGTGACTTTATTGTATCATTATATCTAAATCCATCATTTTTATATAATGAGAACATTGGAATACTTAATGAAATTATATAACCTATTACAGTGGCGGTAATTGCTCCATAATATGGGTATATTCCGAGTTTATTAAATAAACACATTAAAGGAAGGTCAAGAAGAGCGTTAACTGTTATTCCACTTAATGCACAAATATATACAAGTTTTGTTTTATATAAGCCTTGTAAAGCAGAAAAGAAAATAATGTAAGCACTATCAAGTATTGCCACTAAAATGATGTATTTAAAGATTATTGGACCATAGTAACTTTGACCATAAAATATATACCAAATTTCCTTTGCAAAAATACTTAAGAATATTGTAAGTGGTGTAATAATAAAGAGTAATACTTTTAATGAATTGTTGAAATAGTAGTTTGCCTTGTCCATATCTTTTTTTACATAAGCACTAACTATTGAAGGTATTAAACTTATCGTAAGTCCAGTTGCAAATGCCTTAACAATTGTTATTAGTTTGCTTCCCCAAGTTGTGAATATCGAGGAAATTGTTTCAACATCTTTTGCACTATAACCTAAATTAGTTAGGCCTCTTATAATTAAAATCATATCGGTTGTATTATAAATTGAGTTAGAAATGTTTATTATTATAAAAGGTATACAATAGCCGATAATCTTTTTAATAACTTCCTTTCTTTCTTCATCAAAAAGTACTTTTTTACTGTCCTTTACAATATTAGATTTTTTAGTTTTAATAATTAAGTAAATGTAAGCAACGATAGCACCAATTGCACAAGAAAATACGGAAATACCTACTGCATAGGTAGTTTTTAAATGAAATACTTTAATACATAAATAACTTCCTACAAGAATAAAAAATATTCTGACAACTTGCTCTATAACTTGTGATTTTGAAGAAGCCTCAATATACTTATGCCCCTGAAGATATCCACGATAAATTGAAAGAAGTGGTACAACTAAAAGCGCAAATGATATGCATCTAATTACAAAACTTACATCTTCGATGGTATTTCCTCCGGTAAGGTCGCCAAGAATTACTTTAGCAAGTGGTTTTGCAAATAAGAAACATAACAAAAATGCAACAAGAGAGAAAATATATACTATTTTTTTACTTATTCGATACATTTCATTTTTCTTATCATATTCCTTTAAAGTTTCATATTCACTAGTAATTTTACTTATTGCAAGTGGTATACCTGCTGAGGAAATAATTAAAAATATATTATAAATATTATATGCATAACCATATAATGCTCCACCTTGTTCACCAATTATTTTATAAAATGGAATTACATATAATACACCTAAAACTTTTGAAATTATTATCGCAATAGTGGCTATTATAGCGCCTTCCATAAATCCGTTTTTCTTCATATTAATTTCAACTCCTATTATTATTATAGAAAAAAATGAAATATAAAACAAGAAATTTATCAAAATCATTTACAAACTAGCAAATATCTATTATATTTAAATAGAAATGAGGTATTATGAAAGTTGAAATTTTAGTATTAGGCCCCCTTGATACAAATACATATATTTTAAGTAAAGATGGAAAATGTATTATTATAGATCCTGCAGATGATGCAGAAAAAATTATATCCTTTTGCTCAAAATATGAAGTTGAGGAAATAATTGTTACTCATCATCATTTTGATCATATTGGTGCACTTGAAAAGTTAGAAAAATACTATAATATTAAGCATAATACATTTTTAAGAAAGACATTTTCTTATGACATAATAAAAACGCCAGGTCATACTGACGATTCTATTTCAATATTTTTCGGCGGACAAAACTTATTATTTTCTGGTGACTTAATTTTCTATCATAGTATCGGAAGATATGATTTTCCAAATTCTAATTATAATGATTTAATCAAGTCTTTAGAAAAGGTAAGTAAATTGCCCCTTGATACAACTATTTTCCCTGGTCACGGAGAAAAAACAAGTTTAAACGAAGAAATTAAATATTTTGATTTATATTAAAATGTTTTTTCAGAATAAGCGTGAGAATAATTAATTGGTTCCATAAATTCAACATAATCAAGATATAAAATTCTAATTAGATACCATTTTCCAGTGGTTACCTCTTTGATTATTAAATGGTCTTTACCTGCCTCTTCGATTAATCCTGAAAATATCTTATTTTTCCATTCTGTACTATCTGGAAAAGAGACATAAGCATTAACTTTTCTTCCTTTGTTAAGTCTTAAAATATTTTCAATATAACTTTGCTCGTTATAGTCTTCCATTGAACTTACATTTCCTGGTGGTACAGTCATATTTTGCATATTATTTTGATTTGTTGGAAATGTTGGATTTTGATAATAATTACCATTCATTTGCTTTCACCTCATTAAAACTTATTTTTTTTTATTAAATTTATGACACTATATAGACAAAAAAACTAAATTTTAGTAAAATGTTTATAGTAAGAAGGGTAGTAAAATGAGTAAAGAAGATATAAAAACTTTAGTTACTGGTGTTACATTTGTTTTTGGCGTCTTTTTGCTTGCAATGTGCTACCATTTATTTTTACTACCAAATGAATTTATAACTGGTGGCACTAATGGTCTTGCAATAATATGTAATAAATTATTTAACATTGATCCAACAGTGTTTTTGTACATATCAAGAATATTTTTACTATTTGTAAGTTTTATTTGTTTAGGTTATAAAAAAACACTACCTACGGTATTAGGCTCATTATTATACCCAATTATGGTAACAATTACAGAGCCTATAGCATTATCACTTTTAAAATATATTAATACTGGTGAAATACTAATAAATGTTGTTATCGCAGGTTTTTTATACGGAGCATCTTCAGCACTTATATATAAAAGTGGATTTACAACTGGTGGTGGTGATGTTATTATGGAACTTATTAAAAAATACGCAAAAGTTTCTACTGCAGTGGCTAACTTCTCTTATAGTTTTATAATTCTTTTGATGGGTGCCTTTGTATTTGGTTTTGAAAGTTTTATATACTCAATAATTATTTTGTTAATAAGTAATCATTTTATTGATAAAATTACACTAGGTGTTTCTCAAAGTAAGGTATTTTTCATTTATACAAATAAGTTAAATGAAGTAAAAAAGGTCATTGATAAAGAGTATGACAGTGGTGTTACAATTTTACAAAGTAAACAAGAATTTTTACATAAAAAAGGTGAAATTCTAATGGTGGCGGTTTCTAATTTAGATTGTTATAGGCTCCGAAGTAGAATATTAGAACTTGATCCTAATGCATTTTTTGTAATAAATGATTGTTATGAAGTTAATGGTGGAAAGAAAAAAGAAAGGATATTAATTAATCGATGAAAAAAATATTTATACTTTTAAGTGTATGTTTAATTGCACTATGCGGATGCAAAAAAAATGAAAATGAAATAGTAATGGTAACCGAGGCAGGTTTTGCTCCTTATGAATATTATGATAACAATGAAATTGTTGGAGTAGATGTAGAAATTGCTAAGGAAATTGCCACAGCACTTAACAAAAAACTTGTTATTAAAGATGTATACTTTGATGCTATAATTAATGAATTAAAATCCGGAAAGGCTGATTTTGCTTTAGCGGGAATGAGTGTAAACGAAGAAAGAAAAAAACAAGTAGATTTTTCTAATACATATATTAGTTCAAAACAAATAGTAATTGTTAGAAATGATAGCGATATTAAAAATATTTCACAAATTAATAACAAAAAAATTGCAGTTCAACTTGGTACTATTGCAGATAGTTACGTAACTGATAATAACATTACAAAAGATATTGTTAGACAAAAAAAATACTTATCAATGGCTGAAGATTTAAAAGCTGGTAAAGTAGATTTGATAATAATGGATGAATTACCTGGCAAAAAAATTGTAGAAAATAATGAAAATTTAACTATTTTAGACGGTTTTGTATTCGAAGATAATTATGCAATCGCTGTTAAAAAAGGAAATACAAAGCTTTTAAATAAAATTAATGAAGTTATTGATAATTTAAAAAATAGTGGTAAAATTGATGAATACATTTTAGAGTATTCAAAATAGGTGTTTATGGAATTAATAAGAGAAAATATATATAATTCATTTATCTATCAAGATAGATATAAATATTATTTAACTGGCCTTGGTAATACAATTATTATGGCCTTTTTTGCTTGTTTAATTGGAGTTATTTTAGGACTTATTTTATCGCTTGTAATAGACTATAATGAAAAAACAGGTAAACTTTATTTATTAAGTACTTTTGCAAGAATGTACATAGGAATTATAAGAGGAACACCCGCATTACTTCAATTAATGATTTTATATTATATAATTTTTAAAAGTGTTAATATTAACATTGTAATAGTGGGAATTATATCTTTTGGATTAAATTCAGGTGCATATGTATCACAAATAATTAGGTCTGGATTAATATCTATCCCTAAAGGTCAAGAAGAAGCCTCAATAATGCTGGGATTTAACTATTTTCAAACAATGAAATATGTCATTATGCCCCAAGCATTAAGAAATGTTTTACCAGCATTAAGTAATGAATTTATAACTCTTTTAAAAGAGACTTCAGTAGCGGGTTATATTGGTATACTTGAACTTACAAAGGCATCTGACATAGTAGCATCAACTACATATGATTATTTTTTTCCTCTTTTAATAGTGGCAATAATCTATCTAATATTAACTTTGGGACTAAGTAAACTATTAAACCTTTTCGAAAGGAGACTTTCAAAATGATAGAAATTAAAAATTTAACAAAAAGTTATGATAAAAAATGTATTTTAAAAAATATTAATTTAAAAATTAATGATAATGAACAAATATCAATAATTGGTAAAAGTGGATGTGGAAAATCAACATTACTTAGATGTATAGCAAGGCTTGAGAAAATAGATAAAGGTCAAATATTAATTGATAATGAGAATATTAATGATATAAAAAACTTTTATAACAAAGTCGGTATGGTTTTTCAATCATTTAATTTATTTGAAAATATGACTGTATTAGAAAATTTAATTATTGCCCCAGTTAAACTTAAAATGTATTCAAAACAGGAGGCTTTAAAACTTGCTAAAAATTATTTAAAAGAAATAAATTTAGAAAATAAAATTAATGAATATCCTAAAAATTTAAGTGGTGGTGAAAAACAAAGAGTTGCTATAATAAGAGCTCTTATGGAAAAACCAAAAATTCTATTATTAGATGAACCAACAAGTTCTTTAGATCCACAGATGAAAAAGGAGGTATTAGAGTTAGTTACTAAATTAAAAGAGTATAACATGACAATAATAGTGGTAAGTCATGAACTTAACTTTGTCAAAGATTTTTCTTCGAGAATAATTTTTGTAGATAATAAAACTATTCTTTCTGATGATACAGTAGAAGGTATATTTAATAATGAAAATGAAACTATTAAAAATTTTTTGAAAGATGTAAATTAGAATTATAGACATTTAAAAATTAAAATGATAAAATAGTTATAATAAGGAGATGATATAGATGCACGTTACTAGTGAAATAAAAAAATTAAAAAAAGTTTTGGTTCATAGACCAGGAAAGGAATTATTAAATTTAACACCAGATACTTTAGGAAGACTTCTTTTTGATGATATTCCATATTTAAAAGATGCAATTTTAGAACACGATGAATTTTGCCAAATACTTAGAGATAATGGTGTAGAGGTTGTTTATTTGGAAGATTTAATGGCAGAAACATTAAATGAAAATCCACAGATTAAGCCTTCGTTTATAAGACAATTTATTTATGAAGCAGGAGTAAGAACTCCAAAATATAAAGATTTATTATTTGATTATTTAATGAGTTACACTAATAATAAAGAACTAGTTTTAAAGACTATGGAAGGCATTAAAGTTTCTGAAGTTCATAGAAATAAACAAGATAGTGAATATTCACTTGTTGACCAAGTAAGTGAAGAAACCAAGTTTTTAGCTGAACCAATGCCTAACCTTTATTTTACAAGAGATCCATTTGCATCAGTTGGTGATGGTATAATTCTCAATAAAATGTACTCTGTTACAAGGAGTAGAGAAACAATTTATGCTTATTACATTTTTAATTATCATCCAGATTATATGGACAAAGTTCCTAAATATTATGATAGAGAAAATCCATTCAGTATTGAAGGTGGCGATGTATTAAATTTAAATGAGCATACACTTGCAATTGGTATTTCTCAAAGAACAAGTGCTGAAGCAATTGATTTAGTTGCTAAAAATATGTTTAATGATGAAGAATGCAATATTGATACAATACTTGCATTTAAGATACCTGAATGTAGAGCATTTATGCATTTAGATACAGTATTTACTCAAATAGATGTTGATAAGTTCACATATCATCCTGGAATTATGGATACTTTAGAGGTTTTTGAAATTACCAAAAATGAAGATAATCCTGAAGAAGTAAAAGTAATAAGGAAAGAAGGAAGCCTTGAAAATATTTTAGAGGAATATTTAGGTATTGATATTACGCTTATTCCTTGTGCTGGAGGAGATAAAATTGCCTCAGAAAGAGAACAATGGAATGATGGAACTAATACATTATGTATTGCTCCAGGAGTAGTAGTTGTTTACAATAGAAATAATATTACTAATGAAGTATTAAGAGAAAAAGGTATTAAGGTTATAGAAATGAATAGTGCGGAACTTTCTAGGGGAAGAGGCGGCCCTAGATGTATGAGTATGCCACTTGAAAGAGAGGATTAAATGGATTTAAGAGGAAGAGATTTTCTAAAATTACTTGATTATTCAAGTGATGAAATAAGATATTTATTAGATTTAGCAAAAGATTTTAAAGTAAAAAAGGAACATAGAGAACCTCATAGATTTCTTGAGGGCCAAAATATTGCTATAATATTTGAAAAAGATTCTACAAGAACTAGATGTTCTTTTGAAGTTGCTGCTTATGATCTAGGTATGCACGTTACTTATTTGGGACCAACTGGTTCACAAATGGGTAAAAAAGAAAGTATTGAAGATACTGCTAGAGTATTGTGTAGAATTTATGATGCTATAGAGTATCGTGGATTTGATCAAACTATAGTTGAAACATTAGCAAAATATTCAAGTGTTCCTGTTTATAATGGACTTACTAATGAATTTCATCCAACACAAATGTTAGCGGATTTTATGACTATTGAGGAAGAATTTGGATCATTAAAAGGAAGAAAATTAGTTTTCTGTGGAGATGCAAGAAATAATGTTGGTAATTCACTTATGGTAGCCAGTGCAAAGTTAGGTGTTAATTTTACTTGTTGCGCTCCAAAAGATTTATGGCCAGATGATGAACTAACTAGAAAATGTGAAGAAATTGCTAGAGAAAATGGCTGTGTTATTGAAAGATGTGAAGATATTATGGAAGGCACAAAAGATGCTGATGCAATTTATACTGATGTTTGGGTTTCAATGGGCGAACCTATGGAAAAATGGGCTGAAAGAATTAATTATTTAAGAAAATATCAAGTTAATCAGGCTGTTATAGATAATGCTAAAGAAGATTGTATATTTCTTCATTGCTTACCATCTTTTCACGATCAAAATACTACAATTGGTAAAGAGATTAATGAAAAGTTTGGTGTCCCAGAAATGGAAGTTACTGATGAAGT
>DJOC01000055.1:18510-23210 GCA_002439555.1 Caryophanales bacterium UBA6448
GCTTTAGGAGGAAATGCTCTTGGAAAAACTCCCGAAGAACAAAAACTTCTTGTTAAAAAGGCAGCCGATATAATTGTAAGCATTGCTAAAGATAATGATGTTATTGTTACTCATGGAAATGGTCCCCAGGTGGGAATGATTGCAAATGCATTTGAGTATGCAAGCAAATTTAATGTAGCTCCATTCATGCCTTTTGCAGAGTGCGGAGCAATGAGTCAGGGATATATTGGTTATCATTTACAAAATGCTATTAATGAAAAATTAAGAGAAAAGAATATTGAAAAGAAATGTGCAACTATCATTACTCAGGTTGAAGTGGATGAAAATGATGAGGCTTTCACTGATCCAACTAAACCTGTAGGAATGTTTTATACCAAAGAGGAAGCCGATAAACTTGCTTCTTCGAATGGTTATAAATATGTTGAAGATTCTGGTAGAGGTTATAGGAGAGTAGTGCCCTCACCAAAACCTGAAAGAATCTTGGAGCAAGAAATAGTAAGTAATCTTGCAGATGACGGAAATATTGTTATTACTGTCGGCGGTGGTGGTATTCCTGTAGTAAAGGATGGACTAGGATATAAAGGTGTTGACGCAGTTATTGATAAAGATTTTGCAAGTAGTAAATTAGCAGCAAATATTAAAGCTGATATTTTGTTAATTTTAACAGCGGTAGATAAAGTGTATATTAATTTTAATACACCAAATCAAAAGAAAATTGATTCTACCGACATATTAGAATTACAAAAGTATATCGATGAAGGCCATTTTGCAAAAGGAAGTATGCTTCCAAAAATAAATGCTTGTATGAATTTCTTAAATGATAATTCAGAAGGCACCGCTATTATTGCTTCCCTTAATGAAGGACTTGAGGCAATTAATGGTGATAAAGGCACAAGAATATTTTATAGGAGGAAATAAAAATGGCAAAAAAAGCTAAAAAGAAGAAATTTACATTATCTTCGTTTACAATTATAATGCTAATTATTTTTGCAATTGCTATAGTTTCATATTTACTTCCACTTGCTACTTTTGATGGTGAAAATATTGTTAATGGTAGTGGAGTAGTTCGTGCTAAACTTTCTGACTTTTTAATGGCACCAATTAAGGGATTTGAAAATGCTGCTGATGTAGGAATATTCATTCTTATTTTAGGAGGATTTTTAAATGTTGTTACTAAAACAGGTGCTCTTGAAACAGGAATTAAAGTTTTAGTAAATAAATTAAAAGGTAGAGAATTAGTATTAATTCCAATACTAATGTTTATCTTCTCAATTGGTGGAACTACTTATGGTATGATGGAAGAAACAGTTGCATTTTATGGACTACTATCATTTACAATGGTAGCAGCGGGAATGGACACAATAGTTGCATCAGCCACTGTCTTACTTGGTGCTGGTGTAGGTGTACTTGGTTCAACAATTAACCCATTTGCGGTAGGTGCTGCAGTAAGTGCTTTACCAGATGGAATTAAAGTTAATCAAGGAACTATAATATTACTTGGATGTATTTTATGGTTAGTTTCTTATATTATAGCAGTAGCATTTGTGTTAAAATATGCTGCTAAAGTGAAAGCCGAAAAAGGAAGTACATTCCTTTCATTGCAAGAACAAAAACAAATGGAAAAACATTATGCAAAAGATGACTTTATTAATCCAGATGTAAAACTTACTACAAGACAAAAAATTATATTAATTTTATTTGGTTTAACATTTGTTATTATGATAGCAGGATTTATTCCATGGGTTGATTTTGGTATTATCCCTGCAGATGTTGCAGATGCTGGAACACATTTCACAGCATTCTTAACTGGAAATTGTTTTGGCTATTGGTGGTTCGAAGATGCAGCCGTACTATTCTTTGTAATGTCAATTGTAATCGGACTAATTGGAAAATTAAGTGAAAAAGAATTTGTAGATACATTTGTTGATGGTGCTTCAGACATATTAAGTGTTATATTAATTATTGCTGTTGCAAGAGGTGCTTCAGTATTAATGCAAGTTACATACCTAGATAATTATATTATCTATAATGCCGCAAATGCACTTCAAAATATGCCTGCAGTTATATATGCACCTATGAACTTTATCTTACATATATTCTTATCAATACTTGTACCATCTTCATCAGGTATTGCAACACTTTCAACGCCAATTATGGGTCCATTAACTCATCAATTAGGATTCTCTGTTGAAACTAATGTTATGATACTTGTTGCTTCAAATGGACTTGTAAATTTAATTACACCTACATGTGGAGCAATAATGGGTGGTCTTGCTCTTGCAAGAGTTGAGTATTCAACTTGGTTCAAATGGGCATTTAAAATAGTTGCTTGTATAGGTCTTGCTGCAATGGTAATCCTTACAATAGCAATGTGTGTTTTATAAACTAGCGATTGCTAGTTTTTTTTACCAAAAATATTATAAAAACAAATGTTACCAGAAGATTTTCCTTGACAATTTACCACTTTTACCATATAATCATAATCGGTACATTTATTTAAGAGACCTTTTTAATTGTGGGAAGATTAAATTGGTTAATTAAAATGAAGGGAAAGAAAAAATTATGAAATCATTTTTACAAACAAAAGAAAATATTGAAAGAAAATGGTATGTAATTGATGCTGAAGGTAAAAATTTAGGTAGAGTTGCTACAAAGGCTGCTCATATCTTAAGAGGTAAGCATAAAGTTACATATACTCCATATGTTGACTGTGGAGATTATGTTATTATCGTTAATGCTAGTAAAGTAAATTTAACTGGTAATAAATTAACTGATAAGAAATATTATAATCACTCTGGATATCCAGGAGGATTAAGAGAAAGAACTGCAAAAGTTATGATTGAAAACTATCCAGAAGAAATGATGGAAAGAGCTGTAAAAGGTATGCTTCCTCATAATAGACTTGGTAGAAAAATGGGTAAAAAACTATTTGTTTATGCTGATGCTGATCATAAACATAGTGCTCAAAAACCAATCGAAATGGAAATATAATAGGAGGAAAACATGGCAAAAAAACAAACTTGGAATGCTACAGGTAGAAGAAAAAGTAGTGTAGCAAAAGTAACTTTAGTTGGTGGAACTGGTAATATTACAGTTAATGGTGTTGATGTACACGACTATATGCCTTATGAAACACTTGTTATGGACTTAACTCAACCACTTGTTTTAACTGATAATTTAAATAGATTTGATATCGATGTTAAAGTATCTGGTGGTGGATTTTCAGGACAAACTGGTGCAATTCGTTTAGGAATTACAAGAGCACTTCTTAAATTTGATGAAAATACTGACCAAACTAGAGAAGATAGTTATAGACATATTTTAAAAAATGCTGGATTTATCACAAGAGATCCTCGTGTTAAAGAAAGAAAGAAATATGGTCTTAAAAAAGCTCGTAGAGCTCCACAATTTAGTAAACGTTAAAAATATTTTCTTACCCCATTTTGGGGTTTTTTTGTGACCTAGTATTTAGAAAAAATATATGATTTGTTTTCTCATACTAGTAAATTGATTTTATTTATACATTCTTATATGTTATGGTATAATATCTCTATATGATTAATGGAGGTGAAAAAAATGAATGCATTTTATATAGATGAATCTGGAAGTATGACTAAAAAAGATATAAATTATTATAAGAATAAATATTTTGTAATATGTTTAATAATGCCAAAGAACAAGGATAGATTAAGAAGAGCTTTCAAAAGATTTATTAGCAGTAATTTTGATGAATTAAAAAAGATGGATAAATGTAGAAAAATGTTTTATGATAGTGGAAATTTTAAAGAATAAAAAGGTGCTTGTTTAACTGCTGATATGAAAAGAAAATTTATTGATTTTTTTTGCCAAAATAATCTATTCGAAATTTACTATATAGTTAGTGATAATAATAAAGTAAAGGATTATTTTTATAATAATACTGCAAGAGCATTCAATTATCTCATAAAATTATGTATTGAGCATTTTACTAAATGTAAAAAAATACCAGTAAATGAAAATTATTTGTTCATTGATGAAAGAAATGTTAGAACCGAAACAAGAGCAGTTTTAGATGAATATTTAAATACTGAGTTGGTAACGGGTACACATATACAAAATTCTTTTAGGGTAGAATACTGTCAATCTGAAATCAGAGAATTAATACAAATAGCCGATGTATTTGCCAATATTTATTATACAAATTTAATTTCAAATAATTGTTTTTCCAAAGAAATTAATAAAATTAAAAATGAAAATTATATAGCAGGAGAGTTTTTCTTTCCATTGTAGATAGTTGTATAACTTTAGAGTATTGACATTTAATATGTTGCATAATATAATAATGATGTTATCAGTAAGTCCTTGTTATGCGCCGTAAATTTCTTGAAATTTACATTTTGTTAGGTAAGCGTTATGTGTTAACGTCGCACCAAGGCAAATAACATTAAAATTGCAGAGTGCTAGTTCACTCTGTTTTTTTATATATTAATAATGACTTTTTGTGGATTACATAACCCTTGTAAATATTTTAAATTTAATTGTATAAATTTTTGAAATATTAAAAATATTTTCTTACCCCATTTTGGGTTTTTTTATGTTTGTATATAGACAATCATTAATTTATTTAGTATTATCTTGTGTAGAGGTGGCAACATGAGATTATACGTATATTTAGACGAAAGCGGTTCAATTCATAAAAATAGTAATACAAAATACTTTGC
>DJOC01000055.1:23297-30001 GCA_002439555.1 Caryophanales bacterium UBA6448
ATTAATAAACTTGTAAAAGCAGAAAGAAATATTAAAATTGATAAAGAAATTAAATCATATGATTATTTAACAAAAGAAAAACAGCTAATTTTTTCTAGTATGGAAAACATACCTGGTTTTTATGGCTTTTCAAAAGTATTTGATAAAGAAAAAATGCAAAAAGGCATAGTGGATTCAAATATATTTTATAATTATGCTGTAAAATTAATATTTTCAGATATTATTTTTCCACTTCTTAAAAACTATACTGATGAGCAAATTGAAATTAAATTACTATGTGATAATCGTAATGTAAGAGTGGGAGATCTAAAAAATTTAGAGAATTATTTGAATACTGAATTTTGCTTAAATAACTCTGTTTTTAGTGTCAGCTATTATGACTCTAAAACTAACTTTGGTATTCAACTTGCTGATTTGATAGTTAATACTTTTTATAACTATTATGCGAACTTTAAAAGAGTTTCCACAGTTATTAAAGGACTTAACAAGAGTAAATATAGAGTAAGTTTATTTCCTGGAAGAAAAGTATTTGGTAGAATTAAGAAAATTGATGATTGACATAAAAAATAATATTGTGATAATATATCTTTAAGACCTAGGGCCCGCAGCTCAATGCTAAGCGTATAGTAAGTACGTTGCACCTTAGGCATTTTTTTATAGAGGCAATAAAATGAGTGATAATTTTTTGGATTTTGTTAATAATTTAAAGAAATGTGATGTTTGTAAAGAAAAATTTGGATTTAAACCAAACCCAGTTTTCTGGGGAAACGAAAATTCAAAAATAATGCAAATAAGTCAAGCACCGTCCGCAAGTGTTAATAATTCACTTAAACCTTTTACTGATCAAAGCGGCAACAGGTTAAAATATAAATGGTATGAAATTACTGATGACATATTTTATAATCCCGATAATTTTTATATTACATCACTTGCCCATTGTTACCCAGGTAAAAATGCAAATGGTAATGATAAAAATCCTCCCAAAATATGTTATGAAAAGTGGGTAAAAAAGGAAATTCAATATGTTAATAATAAATTATATATAATTATTGGAGCAAAAGCCGCTAAAACATTTTTTCGTAATGAAAATTTTGATGATTTAGTATTTAAAAATAATACATTGAATAATAAAATGGCGATTGTTTTACCGCATCCATCTCCATTAAATATTTATTGGTTTAAAACTCATCCAGAGTTTATGGAAAAAAGAATTGTTGAAATAAGAAAAATAATTTATGAAGTTTTGAGTTTAAAATAATGAATAAAACATATAATTTGATATGAAAAAATATATTCATTACTCATTAATACTCTTTATAATATCTATTTTTCTTTTATCATCGGTTTTTGGTAAAGATAACCTTTTTTTAGTGGGAAGAGTTATTGTAATTGATCCTGGTCACGGATTTTTGGATCCTGGTACTTCCTATGAAAATATACTAGAAAAAGATATTAATTTAAATATAAGTCTTTATTTAAAAGAAAAATTAGAAAGTTATGGAGCCACAGTCTATATGACAAGAGATGGTGATTATGATTTATCAACTCCGAATGCAATATATCGAAAAAAAAGTGATTTTGATAATCGAATAAACTTAATAAATAATTCTAAAGCAGATATTTATTTAAGTATTCATTTAAATTATTTAAGTGACTTTAAATATTATGGACCACAGGTGTTTTATAATGGTAAAAATATTTATTTTGCAAATATAATGCAAGATGTTTTAAATAAAGGTTTAAATAGTAATCGTAAGATTAAAACTATTCCAAAGGGTACATATATGTACTCTAAATTAAAAGTAAATGGTTTATTAATTGAATGTGGATTTTTATCAAATTATGAAGAAAGACAAAAACTTGTCACAAATGAATATCAAAAAAAGATAGCAGATTTGATATCAAAAGGAGTAATTAAGTATTTTTCCTAATTTATTTTTGTAAAATAGGTGGTAAAAATGCTATTATGTGATATAATTAACTATATAGTAAAAAGGTGATATAGTGGAGAAAACATTTAAAACATTAGATGAACAGATAAATATTTTAATTGATAAAGGCCTTACGATAAATGATATTGAAAAGGCTAAATCAATACTTTTAAGGGAAAATTATTTCTTTGTAACAGGGTATAGATTTTTATTTGTTAAGTCATATTCTGATCGTATATTTAATAAAGGTACTACCTTTGATGAACTATATGCAATGTTTATTTTTGATAGACAGTTAAGAAATATTTTATTTAAAAATATTTTAGTTTTTGAAAATAACCTAAAAAGTATAATGGCTTATGTTATGAGTAAAAATCACGGCTATAAAGAGAAAAATTATTTGAATAAAAATAACTTTGTTCACGATAATACTAAAACTAGACAAATTAACGATTTAATTCATAAAATGAAAAGACAAATTAGCATAAATGGTAAACAACATTCCGCAACAAGCCATTTTATTGATAATTATGGTTATATACCGCTTTGGGTTGTTGTAAAGGTATTATCATTTGGAATAGTTGGTGAACTTTATACAGTACTTCAAAATGAAGATAAACGGGAAATTGCGGATATATTTAATATAGACATTGATAGTTTCCAAAGTTATTTACCAATACTTGCTAATTATCGAAATCTATGTGCACACGAAGATATTTGCTATAATAATAAAACACAGATTGTTATAAATAATACTATATACCATAAACTTTTAAACATTCCTAAAATGGATGGGGAATACATTTATGGTAAAAATGATTTATTTGCTCTAATTATTATTTTAAAAAGAATTTTAAATACAGATGACTTTAATTTATTTATAAAAGAAATAGATTATGAACTAGATATTTTATCAGGAAAACTTCATTCAATAGATATTGATAAAGTATTGGATGCAATGGGTTTTCCAGTAAATTATAAAGAGATTGAGAGGATGGATTAATTATGATAAGAAAAGAAAAAGATAATAAAATAATATATATAATAGTATTTTTTCTAGGATGTTTACTTATGTATGGAGTTATTTATAAATACCCAGCTATACTTCATACAAATTTAACTAAAGTAGAAAAGAATGTAACTATAACCGATAATGGAATAGCGGAAGCTGTTGAAAAAGTCTATGATGCAGTTGTAGTTGTGGCAACCTATGCTGATGAAAAAATGATTTCAAGTGGAACTGGATTTGTTTATAAAGTAAATAATAATGATGCCTATATTTTGACTAATAATCATGTTATTGAAGGTGGAAATGCTGTTAATGTTACATTTACTGATGGAAAAGTTATTAGTACAGAGATAATTGGTGCTGATGCTTTATCTGATATTGCCGTTTTAAAAGTGAAGAAATCTGATATTATATCAGTTGCTGAAATTGGTAAAAGTGAAGATTTGAGAGTTGGAGATACATCATTTGCTGTAGGTGCTCCACTTGATAGTGTTTATTCTTGGACTGTTACAAGGGGTATTATATCTGGAAAAGATAGAATGGTTGAAGTACAACTAAATAATAATGGTGATTACGTTATGAAAGTATTACAAACCGATGCAGCGATTAATTCTGGTAATAGCGGTGGACCACTTTGTAATGCAAACGGAGAAGTTGTTGGAATTACCTCATTAAAACTAGTCGCAGAATCTGTTGAAGGCATGGGATTTGCTATTCCAATTGAGGTAGCATTAAGTTATGCAGAAAAACTTGAAAATAAAGAGAAGATAACTCAACCTTATTTAGGTGTATCAATGGTTAATGTTGCAGATGCTTATTATTACCCTGAATATTCATCCCTTTTAAATGAATATAAAATCACAAAGGGTGTAATTGTTGTATCTACGGAAAAAGGTTCTCCAGCGGCTAAAGCAGGTCTTGAAAGTGATGATATTATAGTTAAAATTAATGATGACGAAGTAACAAGTGTTGCATATTTAAGATATTACTTGTATAATTATGGTGTAGGTGATAAAGTAGAAGTCACTTATATTAGAAAAGGTAAAACTCTTAAAACCACTGTTACATTAGGATCTAATTCAAAAACATATTAGAAACTAGTAATAGTTTCTTTTCTTATTTATGGAGGAAAAATGAAAGATATTAAAATAAAAAGAATAAGCGCTTATATAATTGATATATTTATTGTATTAATTCTTGTTACATTATTAAGTCAAATAAATGTATTAAATCCTTATAAAAAGCAATATGATAAAGCATACGAAAAATATACCGAATTTTATAAAGAAAATTTTTCAGAAAACACAACTATAGATTATGATATTTTAAAATCATCGGAATATTTAGATATGATGCACGATTTATCATTTTATTCAATGAGTTATACTATAATTGAAATTGTAGTTATAATTTTATATTTTACTTTGTTTCCTTTACTATTTGATGGACAAACAATTGGTAAAAAAATATGTAAGATTAAACTTTCTAGTGATAAAGGAAAGCTTACTTTTGGGTCCCTTCTTATAAGAGCATTATTTTATCCAATATTTACAAATATAATTTTATATGTGACATTATCAAACTTTTTGACATTGTTATGTGTAATATTATTTAAGGGTAAGGTATATTTTTATAGTAATTTAATTATTTCTATTATTGCAACAATTTATTCATACATTGATATATTATTTATGATTAATAAAGATGCAGCAATTCACGATAAATTATCACATACTAAAGTTGAGTTTATAAAAGGAGTATAAAATGAATAGTGTTTATGAAAAAGTATTAGAATTTAAAAATAAGTTTCCTGGTACAGTTGCATGGAGATTAAAAAAGCATTGTGACGTTATTGAGGGTTATATTAACCCTGATGAATATGTTTTATATGCTTTTTGTGGCCAAAAAAATGAAAAATGGTATGACTTATTCACTACCTGTGTAATTGTTTTAACTAACAAAAGACTTTTAATAGGTCAAAAAAGAGTTGTTTTTGGAAGTATTTATACACAAATAACACCAGATCTATATAATGATATGCGTATATATAAAGGCTTACTTTTTGGAAAAATCACAATTGATACTGTAAAAGAGGTTGTAACAATATCAAATTTATCTAAAAGTTCTTTAGATGATATTGAAACTAATATATCTCAGTTTATGATGAAAGAAAAATTAAAATATAAAGATAGAACTGTATGAAAAAGTTAAGATTACTAATTTTTTCTTTTTTATTAATTTTTCTTTCTTTTACAATTTTTTATTTTATTCCAAAAAGTTATGAACTTAAATATACTGTAAAAGGTTATAATATAATTCAAACATTTAATAATAAGAAAAAACTTTATATATTTAAGATAAATAAAGATGATATAGAGTATTTATATGCTGTTAGTGATAAATATTATCAAAATCATAAACAAATTAAAAATATTAAACAAAATGGTAACATAATTTATGTAACTAATAGTAATTTACGAAACTTTTATATTAATAAGGATAATGATAGTTATTATAGTACATATTATGAAACTAGTTTTGAGGATAAAAAGAAATATACATTTGATAATATTGATGTGTATAATATAAATGCTAACTTTTATATATGGAATTATTCACAGTTTATCAACATTAATTCAAAAACTAAAAAAGAAATAAAACTATTTGATAATGATATTTATAATATAGATTTATGTACACCATTTAAGGATTATCTTTTAATTGCGGATTATAATAGTAAATATAAATTTAATAAATTTTATTTGATAAATACTAAAAATAATAAAGTAAAAGAGGTCTCTTTAGACGAAGAAGTTTATTTTAATAGTTATTTTTTAGGCACATATAAAAAATTTATTTACCTATATGATATGCAAAACAAAATAGAATATAAAATTAATCCTTTGAAAAATACTATTTATAAAAATAAATATGAAATTTTAAACAATAATAAGTTTGAAAAAGTAAGTGTTAATAAACTTAATAAGGGTAATGTTTCGTTTAAAGAGGACAAAGATTTTTATTTTGAATTAAATGATAATAAACTTATTTATGTTACACCAATTAATAAGATAAATGTTACTTCTTTAGAGGTATCAAATATAATATATTCAAATAATAACGAATGTTATTTTATAAGTGATGATACACTTTATTATGCAAACAAAGATAAAATTACAAAACTTATGACTTATAGTGAATGGAAATTCAATAATGACTATATATACATTTTTAAATAACATTTTTTAAAATAAAACATATTTTACTATAGGGGTTGATAAAATGTTTGAAAAATATCGTGTAAAATCAAATGATAGTATTGAAGATATTGCTAAAATGTTTCGTACAAATAAAGAGTTTTTAGTCGACTTAAATAATTTAAGTTATGATGAAACTTTACGTGATGGTATGGATTTAATAGTTCCAAAAAACAAAGAAAAATACTTTGATACTTATACAATAAATAAAGGAGATTCACTTTATGGTATAAGTAGAAAGTATAATATAAATCCAAATTTATTAGCCGCGATTAATGGCTTAAATCTAGATGATTATATTTATCCAAACCAAGTAATTATGCTTCCTGTATCAGGTTATAGTTACTATGTTACGGCTGAAGGAGATACATTAAATAGTGTAGCTGACATTTTTAAAAAGAATATTCAAGAAGTTGTCAAAGAAAACGAAACGATTTATTTATTACCGGGACAAATTTTAGTATCACAAAGAAAATAATGGTGCATTGCATCATTTTTTATGATTTA
>DJOC01000044.1 GCA_002439555.1 Caryophanales bacterium UBA6448
AAAAAATATTTCTAGAAAAAGTAATAGAAAAGGACTAAAAATTGTTGTAAAAAAACAAATAATAGTTTATAATAACTTTAGCGATGACGGGGTTGGAATCCTAGAGCTATAAATGATAAAAGTGATTCCTTTGGGAATAATTAGGGTGGAACCGCGGATTATATTCGTCCCTAAATTATTTTTTAAAGGAATTTTTTTGTTTAATGGAGGTAGAAATGGAAAATTTAACAATGGAAAAACTTACAAATTATTGTAAGAATTATGGATTTATATTTCAAGGAAGTGAAATATATGGAGGCTTAGCAAATTCTTGGGATTTTGGTCCTCTTGGAGCAGAACTTAAAAGAAATATTAAAAATGCTTGGCTTAAGAAATTTGTAATGGAGGATGAAAATAATGTTTCACTTGATAGTGGAATACTTATGAATCCTAAAGTTTGGGAAGCAAGTGGACATTTAAAAACTTTTGCAGATCCTTTGGTAGATTGTAAACATTGTAAAAGTAGATATAGAGCAGATAAGTTAATCGAAGACTTTACTCACGGTAAAGAAACTGGTGATGGATGGAGTAATGAAAAACTTGTTGATTTCATTAAGGAAAATAAGATTACTTGTCCAAAATGCGGTAAAAGTGATTTTACTGATATAAGACAATTTAACCTAATGTTTAAAACTTTTCAAGGTGTAACCGAGGAAGCAAAAAGTACAATTTATTTAAGACCCGAAACTGCTCAAGGTATATTTGTAAACTTTTTAAATGTTCAAAGAAGTATGCGTCTTAAAGTACCTTTTGGAATTGGCCAAGTAGGTAAGAGCTTTAGAAATGAAATAACTCCAGGAAACTTTATATTTAGAGTACGAGAATTTGAACAAATGGAACTAGAATTTTTCTGTAAGCCAGGTACTGAACTTGAATGGTTTAAATTTTATAAAGAAAAATGTGTAAACTTCTTAAAAGAAATTGGTATAAAATCAGAAAATATTCGTTTAAGAGATCACTCTAAAGAAGAACTATGTTTTTATTCAAATGCTACAACAGATATTGAATATAATTTCCCATTTGGTTTCGGAGAACTTTGGGGAATTGCCTCAAGGACGGATTATGATTTAAAACAACACGAAAAATTCTCTTGTGAAAATTTAAAATATTTAGATCCTGATACTAATGAAAAATATATTCCATATGTTATAGAACCATCACTTGGTGTTGAAAGATTATTTTTAACAGTATTATGTGATGCTTATAATGAAGAAGTTTTAGAGGATGGTACAACTCGTGAAGTACTTAAACTTCATCCGTATTTAGCTCCTTATAAAGTAGCAGTACTTCCACTTGTAAAGAAATTCCATAGTGAAAAGGCTAAAGAAATTTATAGAAATTTAATTAAAGAATTTAACTGTAGTTATGATGAAACTGGTAATATTGGTAAACGTTATAGAAGGGCAGATGCTATTGGAACACCTTTTGCAATAACTATTGATGATGAAACAATTAATAATGGAACAGTTACTTTAAGAAATCGTGATACAATGGAGCAAATTACTTTAAATGTAAATGATGTTGTTTCCTATATTAATGATAAAATTAAATTTTAGAAAGGAAAATATTTATGAATAATAAAATGACAGAAAAAATTACGCCAAGAGATGTAGATTATGCACAGTGGTATACTGATGTAGTAAAGGCAGCAAGATTATGTGATTATACTGATGTAAAAGGTTGTATGATTTATTTACCTAATGGTCAAGCTATTTGGGAAAATATTCAAAATAATATGGACAAAATGTTTAAAGAAACAGGAGTTCAAAATGTATATCTTCCGATGCTTATTCCAGAAAGTTTACTTCAAAAAGAAAAAGACCATATAAAAGGTTTTGCTCCAGAGGTTGCTTGGGTAACTATGGGTGGAAATGAAAACCTTGAGGAAAGAATGTGTATAAGACCTACAAGTGAAACACTTTTCTGTAACTATTGGCAAAAAGAAATTAAATCATATAGAGATTTACCTAAAATTTATAATCAATGGTGTTCTGTACTTAGATGGGAAAAAACAACTAGACCATATCTTCGTAGTCGTGAATTTTTATGGCAAGAGGGTCATACTATTCACTCAACTAGTAAAGAAGCTATGGAAAGAACTTTACAAATGCTTGATGTTTATACAACTTTTTGCAAAGATTATTTAGCAATTCCTATGGTTACAGGACAAAAGACTCCATCAGAAAAATTTGCTGGTGCCGAAAATACTTATACAATGGAAGCAATGATGCACGATGGTAAAGCTTTACAATCAGGAACAACACATTATTTTGGACAGGGATTTGCACAGGCTTTCAATATTAAATTTTTAAATAAAGAAAATAAACTTGAGACAGTTTATGAAACTTCTTGGGGAACTTCTACTAGACTTATTGGAGCTATGATTATGGTTCACGGTGATGATAATGGTTTAGTTCTTCCTCCAAAAATTGCTCCTACGCAAGTTGTTATTGTTCCAATTGCCTCTCATAAGGAAGGTGTTATGGAAACTTCTAATGAAATTTATGAAGATTTAAAAGCAAAAGGAATTAGAGTAAAACTTGATGATAGTGATAAAACGCCAGGATTTAAATTTAATGAAAGTGAAGTTCAAGGTATTCCACTTCGTATTGAAATTGGCCCAAGAGATTTAGAAAATGGTGAAGTTACTTTAGCAATTAGATTTACCCACGAAAAAGAAATGGTAAACTTAGAAAATATCTGTGATGAAGTAACATCTAAACTTGAGGTAATTCAAAAGGGTATGCTTGAAAAAGCTACTGAATTTGTAAATAGTCATATTTATGAAGCAAAAACAATGGATGAAATGATTGAAATTGCTGGCACTAAAGAAGGTTTTATAAAAGCTGATTGGTGTGGAGAAGAAGAATGTGAAGATAAAATAAAAGAACTTACTGGTGGTGCAGGAAGTAGATGTATTCCTTTTGAGGATAAACTTCTTACTGGAAAATGTATTTGTTGTGGTAAGGATGCTAAACATAATGTAATTTGGGGTAAATCATATTAATTATAGGGAGTTTAAATGTTTAAAAAGAAAATTTACAATTATAAATTAAATACTTTAGGAATTAAGTATTTTAAAAGAGTAACATTAAGTAGTGGTGAAACAGTATTTATAAAAACCACTATGGATAAACCTTTTGAAATGATTCTTGATGATTTTAATGAATTTGCTAAGAAAACAAAAATATATAATGGAAACAAAAAATATTTTATGGACTGGATAACTGGTAGAATTATTCCTGTTATGTATGAGGATGATAAAGTTATACTTGGTCCAAGTATGGTAAGTGTTCCCAAAGAAAATTTATCAGTATGTAATGATGCTGTTTCTAGCTCAATTAAGATTATTTCTTCTGAAGAAACCGCAAATCATTATGATTCTTTAACCGAAGATATTATTATTAATACATTTTTTTGCAAAAGAATATCAGAAAGGTTAAATATTGATATTATTCCATCCCATCTTGTCGAAGAGGAAAGATATGCTTATGAAAATAAGATTGGAATGGAAAATAATACACAAATGGGTTTAAAATAATAAATCCATTTTTTTTGAGCAAATAAATATAAAAAATTAACAAATAAAAAAAGTTATTAAAAACCCTGCAATCCCAGTATTTATAAGGGGTAGCTTTTCATAAAGTATATACTTTTAGGAAAATTAACCCTCGTATTTACGCTATCTCTAATATAATTCTAGCATTTTTTTCTTACTTTTTCTACCCCTTTTCCCATAAAATCGGCATACTATTTTCCAAAAAGTATATAATCTAGGAAAATAGAGGCTAGTATTTACCTAGGTTTGGAAGGTGTGAGAGGTTTGAAAAATTTTATATCTAATTT